>JAUVMS010000437.1 GCA_030600135.1 Hyphomicrobiales bacterium
GCAATGCAGTTGGCAAGATGAGATTCCAATTCTCTCCCGGCCAAGCCCCCCGCTCCGGCAAGTCCGTCGATCGCTTCGATTTCCGGCAATTGATTTTCGCCCGCAGCGAGAAAGAGCCAACCATCACTTGCATTGTAGGCACGGTACAATGGCCCCCAACCGTTCACATCCCGGCCGCTCGGTTCATTGTACGGTGCGCGCCCGGTATGGTCATACATGAATGGAGCCTGGATAAGCTGCCCCGCGGCGCACAGCGAAACCCGCGCGCAATCGCCCTGTCCGGTCTTGGCCCGCCTTACCAATGCGGCCCCGATAGCCAACACGCCGCACAACCCTCCAAGGACATCTATGGTGCCAAAGTGTGCGTGTTCTTCCGGCGTCGCGAGCGAGCCGCCAAACCGCGCCATCACTCCGGTCGAGGCCTGCGCGAGGTCGTCATAGCCGGGATAGTCGCTGCGCGGCCCCCTCCGCGGACCGCCATAGCAATCAAGCTGGCATAGAATGAGTTTCGGGTTCACCGCTCGCAGATGCGCCTTATCCAACCCTATGCCGGCAAGCTGCCCGTCAGTCGCATTCGCCGTCACGACGTCCGCCCATTTGAGCAGGCGATCGAGAACCTCCCGGCCCTTGCGCGACTTCAGATCCAATAGCAGGCTGCGCTTGCCCCTGCCGGCATGCATCCCGAAGACGATGGCGTTCCAAGGGTCCATTGTCGGTCGTACAGGACCCACCGCGATGACCTCGGCGCCAAAGCGCGCAAGCGTGGATGTTATGGTGGGCCCCGCAATGACGTTGGTCAGGTCTAGGATTTTGAAGCCCTCGGGCCATCCGGAATTCGAATGCGCCTTGGCGGATTTGGGTCGAGGTTCGCCAGGGATATCGGTCGCTTTGGCTGTGCGCCTCGGCTGCTTCACGACCGCACCATCGCCATCGCTGCGCAGCCACGCCATATTCCCCAGCTGTCGCATGTTTCCGTAATCCGGATCGCGCACCTC
Source organism: Hyphomicrobiales bacterium (assembly GCA_030600135.1). Lineage (GTDB taxonomy): Bacteria > Pseudomonadota > Alphaproteobacteria > Rhizobiales > JAUVMS01 > JAUVMS01. The sequence goes on from JAUVMS010000437.1 coordinate 996, forward strand.
GAGGATCAGGCCCGATTCGAGCGCATGTTCGGACCCGAGCCATTCGGCGGTGGTTCTTTGCGCAGCAACGGGCGCCCCCGCTTTGCCAAGAATAGTTTCCCATTCAAAGGCGGTCTTGCTGGTCAACGCCTGCTTCATCAGGCCGGAGATCCGATCGGCCCACTCCTGCGAGAGAGGATAGCTTTTCAGCGTGCAATCGGCAGCGTCCGGGAAATCCGCAACATCGAGATAGGCGTCATGCAGCGGCAGACCCTCATCGACCAATGTCTCCCACAGGCCGAGCGCTTTCAGCACGCTCTTGGGATGGCGGCTGTGCGACGCACTCACGACATACAGCAATCGCCCATCGGCACACTTGTAATTCCGGTAGAGCGGATCAAGCAGTTCCTGGAGGTCTTCGTAGGAAACGTCCATTGGCTCACCGGCTATGCGGCGGCGTTCAATTTCCTTTTCGCGGTTCGATTTGTAGCGCTCCGGATAGCCCTCGATGTTTTGCGAGTTGTAGGCCAGACCTTCCATCAAAGCCGACGCGAGAGGCACCTCGATCTGGTCGCCAGACCCTGTTTGCATGCGCCTGGCAAGTGCGAGCGAGACCGCCCCCGCTCCCAGCACTGCGCCATAGGCCGAAGCCAAGGGCAGCGGCGAAAAACTGGGTTCAATGCCCATGAGCACACGGTTCAGCCCCATGTCGGAATACTGTCCGCAGGCGGCCGCGATGATGGCCTCCCAGGCCCGCAGACCGGCGCGCTCAGTGTCTTTCGATGCAAATCCAGGCAACGAGAGGTAGACGAGACCGGGATTGTCGCTTCTAACCGCGTCCGGACCGAGGTCAAACCGGTGCATGACCCCCGGACGGAAGTTTTCGATAAGCACATCGCCCGAGGCAATGAGGCGTCGCGCTTCTCGGATGCCGGCTTCGGTCTTGAGATCGAGTTCGACACAAACCTTGCCGCGATTGAGCATTGCCGCGGCCGGGGAACGCCACTTCGGTCCGCCGGGCGGATCAATTCTGATGACCTCGGCGCCGAGATCACCGAGCATCATGGCGGCTGCCGGACCCGCCACGTACTGTCCGAAATCAACCACCCGAATTCCTGAGAGAGACCGTTCGGCGTTCATCGTGCCTCCAAGAAGCAATCCGGCAACCGCTGCCACGACCGCTCGACTTTATCATTGGGCAGACAGACATTAGGCGCTGAATTCGACGATTGGCGCGATCTTTACGACCCATCTGCATCGTAGTGCTTGGCGCCGCGCTGTGCGATGTGTCCCAGCCGGCACCGGCTCCCCGCCTTACCCATCCGGTGAAATCCACTTGGCTTGGGCCTGTATGAACCGCTAGACTCTGACCACGAATTGCGGAGAACGCCATGTCCTGCCCACGCTATACACCTCTCGTTGCCTCACTTCCCGCCACCGTACCCTTTGTCGGGCCGGAGACGCAGGAACGCTCCCAGGGTCGGCAGTTTCGCGCCCGCATCGGCGCAAACGAGAGCGTGTTCGGCCCCTCGCCACGTGCCATCGAGGCTATGGCGCACGCGGCAACCGAGATCTGGAAGTATGGCGACCCGGAAAACCACGACCTCAAGCATGCGCTCGCACGCCACCACAATGTGCGCCCCGAAAACATTGTCGTCGGTGAGGGCATCGACGGCCTGCTCGGCTATTTGGCACGCATGGTGGTGAGCGAGGGAACGCCGGTCGCCACATCGCTCGGCGCCTATCCGACATTTAATTTCCACATTGCCGGGTTCGGCGGCCGCCTCTGCACGGTGCCCTATCGCGACGATGCCGAGGATCCCGAAGCTCTGATCGAACTCGCCGAGCGCGAGCAAACGCCGCTCATCTATTTTGCCAACCCTGACAACCCGATGGGCAGCTGGCACCCCGCCGATGTGGTCCAGCGTCTTATTGATCGGGTTCCGGACGGCGGCCTCCTTTGTCTCGACGAGGCCTACATCGAGTTTGCGCCACAAGACACCGCCCCGCCGATCGATGTGTCGAACCCCCGGGTGATCCGCTTTCGGACATTTTCCAAGGCCTACGGCATGGCCGGCGCAAGGGTGGGATATGGCATCGCGGAGGAAGACCTCGCCACCGCCTTCAACAAAGTCCGCAACCACTTCGGCGTCAACCGCATCGCCCAGTCGGGGGCGCTGGCCGCGCTCGCTGATGAAGCTTATCTGGCCGAAGTTCAGGCCAAGGTATCGCGCGCTTGTACTCGGATCACTGATATTGCATTGGCAAATGGTCTACACCCACTGCCGACCGCAACGAATTTTGTCACCATCGACTGCGGTCGCGACGACGCCTACGCCAAGGCCGTTGTGGCGGGTTTGGTCGCTCGCGATGTTTTCGTCCGGATGCCGTTTGTGGCACCGCAGAACAGGTGCATCCGTGTGACGGCGGGAACCGCCGATGACTTGGACACGTTCGCCGACGCCCTGCCCAAAGTTCTCGCATCCGTAAAGGTTGAGCAGCTGATCACCGCCCCAAGAGGCGATTGACGGCCAAAAACAACCTTTGTCACAAAGTGTGGTTGCGGTGAGAACGGCGACA
>JAUVMS010000014.1 GCA_030600135.1 Hyphomicrobiales bacterium
GTCGCCCAGGCCGATGCGGTCATGAACAACCTCCGGGGTGATTTGACCGACAAACTCGGCCTTACATACGATCAGCTCAAGGGCATTAATCCCCGCATTGTCTGTGCCCATCTCTCGGCTTACGGGCGAGAAGGAACGCGACGCAGCTGGCCCGGTTATGACTATCTCATGCAGGCCGAGGCGGGTTATCTGTCCTTGACCGGGGAGCCCGATGGACCGCCGTCCCGCTTCGGGCTTTCCGTCGTCGATATGATGACCGGGCTGATGGCCGTATTTGGCTTAGTCTCGGCCGTGATCGGTGCGCGTTCGACCGGCAAGGGCATGGATGTCGACGCCACTTTGTTTGACACCGCGCTTCATAACGTCAGCTATCTCGCCACATGGTATTTGAATAGCGGCCATTGCCAGGGGCGCGATCCTCGCTCAGCACATCCCTCGCTCACCCCGTCCCAGCTCTACCGCACCAGCGATGGTTGGCTCTTCATCATGTGCAACAAGGAAAAGTTTTGGCCGATCCTGGCACGCGAAATGGGCCATCCCAAGTGGGCGGACGACCCGCGGTTCGCCACCTTCGCCACGCGCCTCGAGCACCGGGACGTGATCACGGAGATGCTCGACGACGCGCTCGGCGCGCGAACCACCGAGGACTGGCTCGCACGTTTGGGTGGCAAAGTACCGATCGCCCCGGTCTACGATGTCGCAAGCGCGCTCGAAAGCCCGTTCGTCGCCGAAGGTGGGCGTGTCGCCGACTTCAACGATCGTGAGGGCCGCCCGCAAGCGCGAATGCTTGCAGGTCCCGTGCGGATCGCAGGCGCAGAATCGCCCCGCCATGCAGGCCCTGAGCTGGGCGTCGACACGGACGAAATTTTGAAGCGCCTCGGGTTTGGTTCAGACGAAATTGCGACCCTTCGCGAAAAGAAAGTGATCTAGCGCAGGCACTACGCGTCTTGATTGCGGGCGAGCGTGGTGTCTAACTGACAGCTGCCTCGACGGCCCAATCTCGCCAGTTCATTGGAGGACAAAGCCATGTCCGTTGCCGAACAACCACGCAACTATGAGCAGACCGACTTTGCACTCACCGCTGACATAGCCGATTGGGTGGCCAATCTGCGGCCCGAGGATATCAACTCACGAACCCTCACCTGGGCAAAGCATGCGCTCCTCGACTGGCTCGGTGTCACCATAGCCGCGGCAAATGAGCCGCTGGTCGCCATGCTTTTGGAGGAATTCGCAGGAGACAGCGCCGCCGCCTGCACGATTGTGGGCCAGGATCGCAAGGCAGATCTCCATGGCGCAACGCTGATCAACGGCGCCGCCTCCCACGCTCTCGACTACGACGACGTCTCGCGCGCCATGCACGGCCACCCGAGCGTACCAGTCGCCCCGGCAGTTTTGGCGCTCGGCGAAGTGTCGGGTGCCAGTGGGCGCGACATGCTCACCGCATTCGTCGCCGGCGTCGAAGTGGAGTGTGCCCTCGGCGACATGACCCACAACACGCACTATGACAAGGGCTTTCATGCAACCGGAACGCTCGGCACCTTTGGCGCCGCCGCGGCAGCGGCCAATCTCATGCGGCTCGATGCGGCCACGACGGTGCGTGCGCTCGGTGTCGCCGCCTCGCAGGCCTCAGGCCTCAAGTGCAATTTTGGCACCATGACCAAGCCATTTCACGCCGGCAAGGCGGCGGCCAACGGTTTGTCTGCCGCTCGTCTGGCTGCACGTGGTTTCACGGCGCACGAGGACGCAATTGAAACCGAGCAAGGATTTGCCGCCACCCAGGCGCCGGACTTTTCCTCCACGCCCTTGCGTCCCGACCGGAGCGCGCCCTACGCCGTCGAGTCGACGCTCTTCAAGTACCACGCTTCGTGCTTTTCGACCCATTCCACCATCGATGCGATCAATGATCTTCGCGGCCAGCATGGAATCGGGCTCGACGACATGGCCAGGCTGACGATCATGGTCCATCCGCGCCACTTCGGTGTGTGCTGTATCCCTGAACCGACCACCGGGCTCGAGGTCAAATTCTCCATTCGCCATCTCGCCGTGATGGCACTCGACGGCATCGATACCGGAGGGCTCGAGGTCTACTCCGATGCCAACGCCAATGATCCGCGCTATGTGACAGCGCGCCGACTGGTCGACATTGAGACACAGCCGCAAATGGACCGCATGACTTCGGCAATTTCTCTCCAGTTGAAGGATGGCCGCGTGCTGCATGCAGAAGGCGATGTCGGCCAACCGGCAAGCGATCTCAACGAGCAGTGGTCGAGACTGAGCAACAAATTCCGGGCCATCACCAGTCCCGTCATTGGCGAAGCGCGGGCAGCAGAACTGGTTGACGTCGTTGGCTCACTGGAAAGTGCGCAAAGCCCCGAGCGACTATTGGAGTTGGCCTGATTACGCTCTAGTCATTCGGCGACTTGCCGCTCGTCGCTTCGAGATATGAAAAAATCTCCGAGTGATCGGATGATCCCCCCAGCTGGACGAGGGCTCGCTGATAGACCTCGTCAATGGTCCGCAGCCCTGGCGCATTCACATCCAGATCGCGCGCCAGCTTATGCGCCATGGCGACGTCCTTGCTCATAAGACCTAGCGCGAAACCCGTGTCGAAACGGCGATTGTTGACATGCTGCTTGAGTTTTAGGTCGGTGGCGTTGTTGCGTCCGGTGGAGGTGTTGAGGATGTCGGCCATTACGTCCGGGTCGAGCCCGAACCGTTCGCCCACGAGCACCGCTTCGCAAGCCGCCGCCAGCCCCGAGGCGGAGAGATAATTATTGAGCACCTTCATCGCGTGACCCGAGCCTAGCGGGCCGGTGCGATAGATTGTGCCCATGGCCGCGAGCGCTGGCTCGGCCCGGTCCACCAATTCTTTTTCGCCACCCGCCATTATGGTGAGCGTCCCGCTTTCGGCCCGTGGCACCCCGCCCGACACCGGCGCATCGATCAATCCAATATCGCGCGCACTGAGGTCCGTGCCGAGTTGGCGAGTTTGCAGGGGGTAGGACGAACTCATATCGACCACCAGCGAACCGGGCTTCATGCCATGCACAACGCCGCCTCCCGCACCATCACCGAGCATGACCTGCCTCACCTCCGTGCCACTCGGCAGCATGGTGATGACGAGGTCGGCGTCGGCACCGACGTCTTCGAGGCCGCGAGCGATCGAGATGTCAGCCCCTGCCTGGCGGAATGGGGCCAGCGCCTCGCTGCTAATGTCGAATATATTCAGCGCCCATCCAGCTTGCGCCAGACACCGCACCATGGGTGCGCCCATGTTGCCGATGCCGACGAACCCTATCCTCATTGCTGTCACCGCTCCTGGCCGACAGTTTGCATGCCCGGGCAAATCCTGCACACTCTTGCGCCTGTTGCAGCATAAACCGAGATGAGCTGCATTTGACAACGTTGCTCAGGTAGGGCTTGCCATAGCTCCCGCTCGTGCTATGCCCATCGAAACACGCCCACAGCGCCGCCAAGACTGTTTCCCATGGAACTCGTATGGATCCCGATTAGCATTCTGGCGGCCTTGATGCAGGCCGTCCGCACGGCTGCGCAGAAAAGCCTGAACGAGCGTTTGTCGACCATGATGACGACCTATGTTCGCTCGCTGTTCGGGTTCCCGCTCATGGTGCTCTACCTGGCATTTGTCATGGGGTTCGGCGGCGGCGGCTGGCCATCTCTAAATTCGTCGTTTCTATTCTATTCGTTTTGCGCCGCCACCAGCCAGGTCGCGGCAACGTTCCTGCTCATTCAGCTCTTTACAATGCGCAACTTCGCGGTCGGTTCGATGTTGCCGAAGACCGATGTGATGATGGCTGCGGTTATCGGTTCCATCCTGTTTTCGGAGATCATATCGCCCGTCGGTTGGATCGCGATCGCGCTCACCATCGTCGGCGTCATCGCCATTTCAATTGGTCGCAGCGGCTTTGGCACGTTGTCCGAAGGCGAGGAGAGCTGGCTCGAGGCGCTCGCCTCCAAGTCAACTCAGGTGGGCCTTTTGACGGGGCTCATGTTTTGCTTGTCCTATCTCTTTCTGCGCGAAGCGAGCCTGTCGCTCGAAGCCGGCGATTTTCTCTATCGCGGCGCCTGGACGGTCGTTGTCGTTACTGGATTGCAAGTCTTGGCCGTTGGCGCTTGGCTGTTGTCCACGCGCCCCGCAGAATTTGCCGCCATCCCCGCGAACATGGGCATTTGCCTCTTCATTGGCGTCACGAGCGCCGTCGGCTCAATCGGCTGGTTCACCGCAATGACCATCCAGAATGCGTCCTACGTCAAGGCGGTTGGCCAAGTCGAGGCGATCTTCACGTTGTTGATCTCGGCCTACTATTTCAAGGAGCATATCAACCGGCTCGAGCTCTTGGGCATTGTCGTGATCGTCATCGGCGTGTTGCTGTTTCTGGTCTAGCCGCAGGTTGTTGAAAAACTCATGCGTTGCGGACATCGAAAGGATGTGCAAATTCAGACCGCCCAACCCAACGCGCTCCAAGGCAACCCACCAATGAGTTCAAACCGAACCGAATTCGATCTGACCGATCGCGCCACATTCAGCCATTGGACGACGATCACCCTGCGGTATTGCGACCAGGACCCTATGGGGCACGTCAACAATTGCGCGATCACGGCCTTCATCGAAGCCTCGCGGACATCGTTCATCTATGGCCTCGTCGAACAAGCCGACATGAAGGGCCTTGAGTTCGTACTGGCCAGCATCACCATCGACTTTCGACGGGAGCTCCTCCACCCGGGCGAGGTCGACGTGGGTGTCCGTGTCATCGGTGTCGGCAACAAGTCGTTTTCAACGGGTTACGGGATATTCTTCAAGGGCGAATGCGTTGTCACTGCACGCTGCGTGAGTGTCTTTTTCGATATGGAAACGCGGGTCGGCATCGCCCCGCCGCAAAGCGTTCGAGAGTATTTGCGAGCTGAAATGGTGCGTAGCTAACAGGTCGAGTGTCGGCCGCGTGATCGCACGCTTTCGTGTGATGTTCGATCAGCGTGCCGCCGGTCCCACGAGCCCCCTCATCACGGTCCCAGCAAAAGGTGCAACCGGAAAGCCAACGCGAGACGGTGAATGTTTCATACTTTGACCGACCGGACGGTTTATGCATGATTGGGGCAAATTCGACCAACTTCGAGCATGGGAGAGCGAACGATGGCCGTCTTGGACATCGAAGAAGGTGCCGGATTTGTCATCCTGACTTTGAATCGGCCCGAGAGTTTGAATGCCTTCAATGAAGAGCTGCACGGAGCCTTGCGGAGCGCGCTGGAAAAGGCCTCGGCGGATGACGCTTGCCGCGCAATTCTGCTCACCGGTTCCGGGCGAGCCTTTTGCGCGGGCCAAGATCTGGGCGATCGAAATCCTGCAACAATGGACGGTCCACCCGATCTCGGAGAAACGCTCGAAGAGTTCTACAATCCGCTGATACGTCTGATCCGCTCAATCGAAAAGCCTATCGTATGCGCTGTCAATGGCGTTGCCGCGGGGGCTGGGGCCAACATCGCGCTGGCCTGCGATCTCGTTCTTGCGGCCAAGTCGGCGCGGTTCATTCAGGCCTTCGCCAAGATTGGTCTGGTGCCAGACTCAGGTGGCACCTGGACGTTGACTCACTTGGTTGGTGAAGCCCGCGCCAAGGCGTTGGCTCTGACCGGCATGCCGCTTGGTGCAGAACAGGCGGCCGAATGGGGCCTCATCTGGCGCGCCGTGAACGACGACGCGCTGATGAAAGAGGCGCTCACCCTCGTTGCACAGTTTGCCAAGGCCCCCACTGTCGGTCTCGGTCTAACGAAGCGTGCCATTCAGGCGGCAGCCGACAACACGTTGGATACACAACTCGATCTCGAACGCGATCTGCAACGCGAAGCCGGACGCACACCTGACTACGCCGAGGGCGTTGCTGCCTTTCTCGACAAACGTAAGCCAAACTTTTCTGGCCGGCGTGGTTGACCGCAATGGCGGAACTCGGTGACGAGCAGACCGACGCGCTTGCCAAAGCCTGCGCCGAGGCGATGTGGCGGGAGGATGAAGCCTCGCGCCATTTGGGCATGGTGATCGACGACGTCGCGCCCGGTAAGGCGACGCTATCGATGACGGTGCTTGAGATCATGACCAATGGCCACGGGACTTGCCACGGTGGTTATATTTTCACCTTGGCCGACAGTGCGTTCGCCTTTGCTTGCAATGGTGAAAATGTTCGCTCGGTGGCACAGCATTGCTCCATCACCTACATCGCGCCAGCCCGCCAAGGCGATCGCCTGATTGCCGAGGCCCGCGAGACCGCCAAGTTCGGCCGCAATGGTATTTACGACGTCTCGGTCCGCACCTCCGACGGCGGCTTGATCGCGGAGATGCGAGGCCATTCCCGCACCGTCGGTGGTACAATCATCCCAGCAGGGGACAATAAGTCATGACCCGTGAAGCATTCATATGCGAAGGCGTCCGCACACCGATCGGACGTTTCGGCGGAGCTTTGTCGTCGGTTCGCCCGGACGATCTGGCGGCGTACGCCATCAAGGAAACGGTGGCGCGTGCACTAGGCCTCGACCAAACGGCGATCGACGATGTCATTTTCGGTGGCGCCAACCAGGCCGGCGAGGACAACCGCAATGTCGCGCATATGGCAAGCCTCCTGGCGGGCTTGCCGGTAGAGGTGCCCGGCGTCACCGTCAATCGGCTGTGCGGCTCGGGCCTCGAGGCAATAGCCATGGCGGCCCGCTCCATACGAACTGGTGACGCAGAGGTCATCATTGCCGGTGGCGTCGAGAGCATGTCGCGCGCGCCGTTCGTCATGCCGAAGGCCGAGGTGGCGTTCTCGCGCGCCAACGCCGTCTACGACACCACCATAGGCTGGCGCTTGGTCAATCCCCTCATGAAGCGGCAATACGGCATCGATTCCATGCCTGAAACGGCGGAAAACGTGGCCGAGGAATTCGAGATTTCTCGCCGTGACCAGGATGCCTTTGCACTGAGAAGCCAGGAGCGGGCGGCGCGGGCCCAGGCGAGAGGGCGCTTGGCGAGGGAAATCGTCGCCGTGGCCGTCCGACAACGCAAGGGCGATCCAATCATCGTCGACACCGACGAGCATCCGCGTGCAATGACGCTTGAGAAATTGGCATCGCTTCCAACGCCGTTTCGCGACGGTGGTACGGTGACGGCGGGCAACGCGTCTGGCGTCAACGATGGCGCCGCCGCCTTGATTGTCGCGTCGGGCGGGGCGGTTGAGAGGTATGACCTGCGCCCGCTCGCGCGTGTTGCCGGTGGAGCGGCCGCCGGCGTGCCGCCGAGGATCATGGGCATCGGCCCGGCGCCCGCCAGCGAAAAGCTGCTCAAGCGCTTGCAGCTTTCCATTGCCGACATAGACGTCATCGAACTGAACGAGGCGTTTGCCGCCCAGGCGCTGGCCTGCACCCGTCGGCTGGGGTTGGCGGACGATGCCGAACACGTCAATCCAAATGGCGGTGCCATTGCGCTTGGCCACCCGCTTGGAATGTCTGGCGCCCGCCTCGCGCTGACGGCTTGCCACGAACTGCACGAGCGTGACGCCAGGCGCGCCCTCTGCACCATGTGCATCGGTGTCGGACAGGGCATCGCGGTTGTGCTCGAACGGGTGTGATGAAGCAATGACCGTATGCATGGGGAAACGCGATGGAAGATCTTTCGCCGCGCGAAGGTGATTTGGAGCCGATCGAAACGGCGTCATGCGATGAGATTGCCGGCCTGCAGCTCGAGCGGCTCAAGTGGTCGCTCGGCCACGCCTACGAGAACGTGCCGTTCTACAATGAGCGCTTTCAGTCGGTGGGTGTGCACCCGAGTGATCTAACGTCCCTTGATGATCTGAAAAAGTTCCCGTTCACCGTCAAGCAGGATCTGAGAAATAATTATCCCTTCGGCATGTTTGCAGTTCCGCGCGAAAAACTGGCCCGCATCCACGCCTCGTCCGGCACCACCGGCAAGCCGACCGTTGTCGGCTATACGGCAAACGACATCGACATGTGGGCCCAGGTGATGGCCCGCTCAATTCGCGCCTCTGGCGGCCGGCCGGGTCACGTCGCCCACGTCGCCTATGGCTATGGCCTCTTTACCGGCGGGCTCGGCGCCCACTATGGGGCGGAAAAGCTGGGCTGCACCGTCATCCCCATTTCGGGTGGCATGACCGAGCGCCAGGTGACGCTGATCCAAGATTTCAGGCCGGACTTCATCATGGTGACGCCGTCCTACATGCTCTCCATCCTGGACGAGTTTCGCCGCGTCGGCCTTGATCCGCGCGCGTGCTCACTCAAAGTCGGGATTTTTGGTGCCGAGCCATGGACCAACGCCATGCGCGGCGAGATCGAGCAAGCCTTCGACATGCATGCGGTCGACATCTACGGCCTATCGGAAGTGATCGGTCCAGGCGTCGCCAACGAATGCGTCGAGACCAAGGACGGCCTGCATGTTTGGGAAGATCATTTCTATCCCGAGATCGTTGATCCGAACACCGGGGTCCCGCTCACCGATGGCGAAAGGGGCGAGTTGGTCTTTACCTCCCTCACCAAGGAAGCTTTTCCAATTCTCCGCTACCGTACGCGCGATCTGACGCGTCTGCTTCCTGGCACCGCCCGTTCGATGAGGCGCATGGAAAAGGTTACCGGGCGCTCCGACGACATGATGATCATTCGCGGCGTCAATGTCTTTCCGACCCAGATCGAGGAGCAAATTTTGAAGTGTGCCGGGCTTGCCCCGCACTATCAAATCGAACTCACGCGTGACGATCGCATGGACGTCATGACCATCCATGTCGAAGCGCTGGAGAATGCCGCCAGTGACGAGGAGCGGGCACGGAGCGCGAGCGAACTCACGGAGCACATCAAGAGTGTCGTTGGTGTCTCCACTCGCGTCGTTGTCGGAACTCCCGGCACCGGTGCGCGGTCGGCCGGCAAGGCGCAACGCATCATCGACAACCGCGCGAAGGACTAAGCCGCGCAGCTGGTCGGCAGTTCAAGGGAATCTAAGGGATCAACTTATGGCGCGCACCCGCGCAAAGGATTTTGAGGACAAACGCCAGGCGATCCTCGACCGGGCAGCCCGGATCTTCGCGCAAGGTGGCTATGATCGCACCTCGATGGCCGTGCTGGCGGCGGAATGCGGTGTCTCCAAGCCTTTGCTCTACCATTACTACGAGAGCAAGGATGGGCTTCTCTTCGACATCATCGAGGGTCACCTCCTCGAACTCATCGAGGCGGTGGAACGGGCCGATGCGCCGCACGCCGATGCCGTCATCCGACTTCGCGGCCTAATCCGCGCGCTGCTCGCAGCCTATCGTGACGCAGATGCCGAGCACAAAGTACAGATCGATGCGCTCGCTACGCTCCCCCGCGAGCAAAGAGACGAACTCAAAGCATTGGAGCGCCGGCTTGTCGACATATTCGCCGATGCCGTTCAGGCCGTGAACCCGGAGCTGGATCGCGGTGGAGCACTCCTCAAACCCGCCACCATGTCGCTCTTTGGCATGCTCAACTGGTGCTACATGTGGTTTCAAGAGGACGGTCCTCTAACGCGGGAGGAATACGCCGATCTTACCACCACTTTGTTTGTCAACGGCATTCGCGCCTTGCGCTAATGAGCCTTGCTGGCCGTCAATCAACGCGCCATAAGTGATTGGTGGCCACTCAGAACGAGATTGCACCAACGATTGAACCGCTCGAGCAGCTCATTGAGCGCCTGCATCGTGAACCGTTGCGTGTTTGGTCCATCGTGATCACAATTTTTGGCGACGCCGTCGTGCCAAGAGGTGGTGTCGTTTGGCTCGGCACGCTGCAGGCAATCACCCAACGGCTCGGCATTGAAGCGGGTGCCTTGCGCGCGGCCATGTCACGCTTGACGCGTGACGGCTGGCTTGAGCGCGAGCGGCGCGGCCGCAAGAGCTACTATGCCCTAGCGCCCGATGGACGTCATGCCTTCGATATGGCGACCCGACGGATCTATGCCGCAGACGATCCGAATTGGAGTGGCGATTGGACTCTGGCTCTTTTGACCGACGAGACCGCGCGCGCGCGCGACGCGCGGCTTCGCAAGTTGGCCCGGTTCGGCTTTGCCAGCCCGGTAAACGGCGTCTATCTACGTCCAGAAACGACCGAGGCGCCCAGCGCCGCGGAGGCGCTCAGCGGCATGGTGGTCTTTAGGGCGCGAGGCCAAGAGACTGAGGACTTGTGCGCACTCGCCGCGAGCGTCTGGGATTTCGCGCTTATCGAGCAGGCCTATGGGCACTTCTGCGCGATCTACGGTCCCATAGAATCATCACCCATCGAGGTCTCCAAATTGGCGCCGATCGACGCCATGGCTCTTCGCACATTGTTGATCCACGATTTTCGGCGCGTCGTTTTGAAAGACCCGCGACTACCCGAAGACCTCGTCGCTCCGAGCGCGACCGCCATTGAGGCGCGAGCGCTGGTACAGAGCCTTTATCGGCAGGTATTGTTGCAGAGTGAGGTGTGGCTCGACCAATGCGTTGGCGCGCCGACCGGACCTCTGCCGCCGCCTTCTCGAGAATTCCATGAGAGGTTCGGGGGCTTGGAAAAACAGAAATGTTACCAAAATATTTGTTGATTTAAATTTCTTGTCACATATATTATGATTATCCAGTCGGATTGGAGGTGGCAAATGTACTCGCAAGGTCTCATTGGTGCCGATGGTACGACTGATGAGGACGAGGCCTTTCTCCAGCACTTCCAGTCGCGCATCGATGCCGAGCAAAAGATCGAGCCGAACGACGCCATGCCGGAGGGCTATCGGCGCACGCTGATCCGCCAAATCTCGCAACACGCGCACTCCGAGATCGTCGGCATGCTGCCCGAGGGCAACTGGATCTCGCGCGCTCCCACGTTGCGCCGCAAGGCAGCGCTCCTGGCAAAGGTGCAGGACGAAGGTGGCCACGGCCTCTACCTCTATGCCGCTGCTGAAACCCTGGGCATCAGCCGCGAGGAGATGACCGAACAACTTCTGACCGGCGCTGCCAAGTACTCCTCCATATTCAACTACCCCACGCCCACCTGGGCCGACATCGGTGCCATCGGCTGGCTGGTCGACGGCGCGGCGATCATGAACCAGATCCCCCTCTGCCGTTGCTCGTTTGGTCCCTATGCCCGGGCCATGATCCGCATTTGCAAGGAAGAGAGTTTTCATCAGCGCCAAGGCTACGAAATCATGCTGACGCTCTGCAGCGGCACGCCCGAACAAAAGCAACTCGCTCAGGACTCGCTGGACCGTTGGTGGTGGCCGTCTCTCATGATGTTCGGCCCACACGATTCGGATTCAACCCACTCCGACCAATCCATGGCCTGGAAGATCAAGCGCTTCTCCAACGATGAGCTGCGCCAAAAATTCATCGACGCCACCGTGCCCCAAGCCGAATTCCTCGGCATCAAAATGCCGGACCCGGATCTCGAATGGAGCGAAAAGCGCGGAAGCTATGATCACGGACCCATCGATTGGGACGAGTTTTGGCGTGTCGTCAAGGGCGGGGGCAAATGCAGTAAGGACCGCATCTCCGACCGGCAGGCCGCTTGGGACAACGGTGCCTGGGTCCGCGAAGCCGCACTCGCCTATGCCGACAAAGTGCGCGCGCGCCAAGCCACAGCCGCCCCAACCCCTGTTGCAGCGGAGTAGACGATCGTGACAGAAGCCAGAACACCGCTTTGGGAAGTTTTTATCCGTCCCCGCAACGGCTTGTCGCACAAGCACGTGGGTTCGGTTCATGCCGCCGATGCGACCATGGCACTGCAAGCCGCCCGCGACGTCTATACCAGGCGCGGCGAGGGTCTCTCGGTTTGGGTCGTGCCATCGGCCGAGATCACAGCCAGCGATCCCGCCGACAAGGACGCGCTCTTCGAGCCGACGGCATCAAAGATCTACCGGCACCCCACGTTCTACGAGGTGCCTGATGAAGTCGAGAACATGTGAGGCCGCAATGGCACAAGAAGCATCCACCACCTCGATCGTTACGTTCTTGACCCGCCTCGGCGATGATCAACTGGTCCTGGGCCATCGTCTCAGTGAGTGGTGCGGGCACGCCCCAACGCTTGAGGAGGACCTGGCACTCGCCAACATGGGGCTCGACCTCATCGGTCAGGCGCGCGCACTCTACACGCGGGCTGGCGAACTGGAGGGCGAGGGCCGCGGTGAGGATGATTTTGCCTACCTGAGGCGCGAGGTTGACTACCAAAATCTGCTGCTCGTCGAGCGTCCCAATGGTGACTTCGCGCGCACGATTTTGAAGCAGTTCTATTTCGCCGCGTTCATGACTCCGTTCTGGCAAGGGACCTCCAATTCGAGCGATGAGGCACTCGCCGCCATCGCCGCCAAAGCCGTCAAGGAGAGCACTTATCACTTGCGCCATTCGGCCGAGTGGGTCATTCGCCTCGGCGACGGCACCGCCGAGAGCGCGAACCGCATGAAATGTGCGGTCGACGACCTCCACGCCTACACGGACGAGATGTTTCAGTCGGATGCTCTGACGAAGGAGCTTGCCGGGGCTGGCGTTGCGCCTGAACCCGCGACGATCAAGGTTCAGTGGCAGGCTTCCGTCACGGAGATTTTCGACGCGGCCAACCTTGCCATTCCAGAAATTGCCTGGCCCCAGCTCGGCGGTCGCCAGGGCGAACACACCGAGGACATGGGACACCTCCTCGCCGAGCTTCAGTTCATGCAACGAGCCTATCCGGGATTGCAATGGTGAACGTCGGAGCAAAATTGGCGTTTCCGGGAGAGCTCGAGCGCCGGCGCGCGTGGCGGGTCGCGGCATCGGTTGTCGATCCCGAGGTACCGGCCGTCACCATCGCCGATCTCGGTATCCTTTCGACGTCGACATCGATGCCGACGGACGCGTGGTGGCGAAGCTGACACCGACCTACTCCGGCTGTCCTGCTGTTCTCGCCATCGAACTTGCTGTGATAAGCGCGCTCGAAGGCGCCGGATTTACCGATGCTCGGATCGAACGCGTGCTTTCGCCAGCCTGGACCAGCGATTGGATCACCGACGAGGGGCGTGAGAAATTGCGGGCGTTTGGTATCGCGCCGCCACAAAGGTCCGTCGGCTCAGTGCGCGCCCTGTTCGACGTGACCGAGGTCGCCTGCCCACACTGCGGCGCGGCCGACACCGAACGCGTCTCGGAGTTTGGCTCGACCGCCTGCAAAGCGCTTTATCGCTGCAAGCAGTGCAGGGAGCCTTTCGACTACTTCAAATGCATTTGAGGGGTTTTCGACCTTGTCTCAATTTCACGAGCTGACCGTTGCCGACATCCGTCGCGAGACCCCCTCTGCTGTTTCCATTGCGCTCGCAGTGCCCGACGAACTGCGAGAGATTTTTTCGTTCCAGCCTGGTCAATATCTGACGCTACGAGCCGAAATTGACGGGCAAGACGTGCGCCGCCCCTATTCAATATGCTCGGCTCTCGGCGAGCCGGAGCTGCGGATTGCCGTCAAGCATGTCGAGAATGGGCGCTTTTCCAGCTATGCCAACACTGATCTTGCAGTTGGAGGGGCAGTTGACGTGATGGTCCCCGATGGGCGCTTCACGGTTGCGGTCGACGCGAGCGCGGCACATGAATACGTCTGCATAGCGGCCGGCTCCGGCATCACACCAATTCTCTCCGTCGTGCGTTCCGTCCTCGAGGGCGAACTACAAAGCCGGATCAAGCTGTTCTACGGCAATCGCGACAGTGCAAACATTATTTTCCGTGAAGCACTCGAGGACTTGAAAGATCGCTACATGGCTCGCCTCGAGTTGTTCCACGTGTTGAGCCGCGTGCAGCAAGACGTTGCATTGTTCGATGGCCGTATCGATGGCGAGCGGGTCCGCCGATTCGTCGACGAGGGCCTCATTCAGCCGAGCCAGGTCGACGGATTTTTCCTTTGCGGGCCTGGCGATCTCATCGAGACCGTGTCAAGTACGCTCAAGTCTTTGGGAGTAGACGAACAAAAAATCAACTTTGAACGCTTCGCGCCCGCCGACGACGCGGCGCCACCCGCACCGCCCTCGCAGGCCGTCAGCGAGGCCATCGACAAAGGCGTCCAAGTCGCGGTGATTTTGGATGGAGCGCGGCGTTCGTTCCCGGTCAACGAGCCGGACGACGCCATTCTCTACGCCGCACGCAAGGCCGGCATCGAGCTTCCCTATTCCTGTGCGGGCGGCATGTGCTGCACATGTCGCTGCCGTGTGATCGAGGGTGATGTGGAGATGGCGGTCAACTATTCGCTGCAGCCTTGGGAGCTGCAAGCCGGTTTCGCGCTCGCATGCCAAGCCCGCCCGAAGACGGAAAAAGTCGTGCTTGATTTCGACGCCATCTAGAGCATATTTCGCACCACCGCGCGGAACATCATAGTGGTCAATTGGCAATTAATCATCACTCATTTTTGTTGTGACTTCTGGCATTCTTCGGATAATTTCCGAACTGGAAAGGTTACGACAAGATGGGATTCGATGAATGGATGCGATTGATCGACGGATTCTCCGCGCGCTTCAAACCGATTGCCGGCAGTCCATTGCCGATCTCGCCGACCAGGCCGGGTTGTCGCCGTCGGCCTGCCATCGGCGTATCGGACTGCTGGAGGAGCGCGGCTATATCGCGGGCTATGTCGCCGATCTAAATGGCGAGGCGCTCGGCTATCGCATTGAGTTTTTCGTCGAGGTGTCGCTCAATGCCCAGAGTGAGGACGCACTCAATGCATTCGAGTCCGCCGTTGGGTGTGTGCCGGAGATCCTCGAGTGCCACCTCATGGCCGGTCAGTCCGACTATACTATTCGTATAGCCGCCAGTGACACGGCGGACTACGAGCGAATTCACCGCGAGCGGATTGCCCGACTGCCTCATGTCGCTCGCATTCAATCGAGTTTGGTTTTGCGCACGGTTAAGCGGTGGACTGGTTACCCGGTCGCCGCCGGTTAGCCGGCGTTTTGGCCGCCATCGCAACGATGAGACCGGGTGCAGCCCCCCTGCACCCGGCTCGCCACGATCGAGAAAGTCTGCGCTAAGCAGCCATCAGACCTTCTTCCCTCAGTTCCCCCACGACCCCCAAAATGCTCTCTCGCAAAACACTGACTATCGTATCGCATTGTTCCCGGGTGATTGTGAGCGGTGGCGATAGCACATTCAGATGCGCTACCGGCCGCACGATCACGCCGCGCTCTTCAGCGGCATTGGCAATCCGCTTGCCGATGTTGACCTCGTCAGGGAATGTCGCCTTGGTTTGCTTGTCGGCGACGTTTTCGATGCAAACCATGAAGTGGCTGCCGCGAACCTCGCCGACGGTCGGCAAGTCCTGCAAGGTTTGTAACTGCTCGAAGAAATACGCGCCGACATCGCGCACATGAGCAAAGAGATCCTCGTTCTCCATCAGTTCGATGTTCTTGAGTGCTGCGGCACAGGAAACCGGATGGCCTGAATAGGTGAACCCACTGGTGAACATTCGATCGGCACCAGAGTTGAAAATCGTGTCGTGGATTTCGTCGGAATAGATCGTTGCACCGAGAGGCAGATAGCCCGACGTCAGGCCCTTGGCGCAGCAGATGATGTCGGGCTCAATCCCGAACATGCCGTTCGACGCGAACCAGTGCCCGACACGGCCGAACCCAGTCACGACTTCGTCGGCGACGAAACTTATGTCGTGTTCGCGGCACAGCTCATGAATGCGCTGGAGA
>JAUVMS010000370.1 GCA_030600135.1 Hyphomicrobiales bacterium
ATGTTACCTTTGTATTTTCATGGTGGGCGGTACTCCAGGCGGTTGCATTGGCGGCCGGTTTGGTGCTTGTCTTCGGTGGATTTGGGACGTGGCGTGTGCTAAAGGCCCGTCCAGTGCCTTATTTGCGCAGTGAATGATTCCGGGCAATCGTCAACCTGTCGTTACCTACGATGCAAAATGTTGCGACAGGAACGGCGCCTGATAGGTTTACGGTGTCTTGAAAATAGCTCCTTTGAACGCCATATTAAGCGCAAGAATGCCTTGGTTTGGTGTTTGCAGCCGAAGAGGACGTCACGAAATGGCGGAATTTGACAACAAATACGCGCGAGCTCAAAGCGTCGGCACGCGCGCCGATGCCCACCTCATCGATGAGGGCCTGCGCTCATATATGCTGAGCGTTTACAATTACATGGCAGTTGGTGTCGCGATTACGGGCGTGGTTGCCTATGCGCTCTATATTATGTCGGTATCAGCAGAACCGACGCCATATGCGCTGCCAAATGGCGTCTATCTGAGCAACTTTGGCTACACGCTTTTTGCGAGCCCTCTCAAATGGGTCGTGATGCTTGCCCCGTTGGGATTGGTGTTCTTCCTCTCGGCGCGAGTCGGCAAAATGAGTGTCGGCGCTGCTCAAATCACATTCTGGCTCTTTGCAGCATTGATGGGCGCGTCGCTCTCGTCGATTTTCCTCGTCTATGCGCACGGATCGATTGCCAACGTGTTCTTCATAAGTGCTGCGGCATTCGGGTCATTGAGCCTTTGGGGCTACACCACGAAGAAGGATATTTCGGGCTGGGGCTCGTTCCTCTTCATGGGCCTGATCGGCATCATCATCGCATCGGTGGTGAATCTGTTCATTGGCTCATCGGCCTTGCAATTCGCAGTCTCGGTGATCGGCGTGTTGGTGTTTGCGGGCCTGACCGCCTATGACACGCAACAGATCAAGGAGATGTATTTCGAGGGAGATGGTGCGGCGACCACGAGCCGTAAGGCCATCATGGGCGCGCTTCGTCTCTACCTCGACTTCATCAATCTGTTCCTTATGCTGCTGCATCTGTTTGGAAGCCGCGAGTAAGACGAGAGCAGGAGTAGTTGCGAGACGTTTAATGGCCCCGGTCACCGCCGGGGCCTTTTTTCGCATTTGGAGTTAATTTTCAGTCAATTCCACGTCAATGAAACGTATACTTACGATTAAATCAGCGATCTGCGCTAATAGCGAATGCCATTTTCTTTACAATGCATAAACTAGCATACGACTTTGGTCGATCTGCACGGAATTAGGACCTTCAATCCTTGCATATCTTGACAATATCCATGTTTAATTCAATTACTGCGCTCTAAAATTTCCTATTTCGATTTTCCGTTGCTTGACTTGGATCCATTAAGGCGATGGCTGATTTTGAAACCTCTGGACCTGACACTCATGAACCATTTGGTAACAGCGATTCTTTGCTTCAGTTTATAGACGCGATACCATGCCTTGTTGCCTACATTGACAAAGACGAGCGGTATTTGATCAACAACCGCACTTACGAGGAATGGTTTGCACGCCCCCGTTTCGAATTCACTGGGCGCCATATCCGTGATGTTCTTGGCGCCGAAACATATCTCTCCGTGCGGCGCTACGTGAACACCGCGCTCAAGGGCGAAGCTGTAACGTTCGAAACGTACCTCAATTTGGCTCATGATGAACCTCGCCGCGTGCAGGTCACGCTCGCGCCGCATCACAACGAACTGGGCGAGGTGCAAGGCATCTTTGTCACGACCCAGGATTATTCGGACATCGAAAAGGCCCGGAAATGCGTTGCTGAGTTGGAACATAGGCTCGATGTCGTCTCCGAGCTGTCGAACGAATTCTTCTATTCCTACCTGGTTCTGCCCGACGGTAGGATGGAGGTGGAGTGGTACTGGGGATCGTTGGGTGGACGTAGCTTTCATCTGCTTGAAGAAGCCTACTCAGGGAGCTGCTGGAGCGACCATGTGGTCGAGGAAGATCAGTCGATCTTGCAGCAACGCACGCAAACGCTGTTGGCTGGTAGGCCGTCGGTTGACGAATTTCGGATCATGCGCGCCGATGGAGCCATCAGCTGGATCCGCGTTGTCGGCAGGCCCGAACTCGATCATCGAGGCAAGGTCATTCGGATCACCGGCGCTGCCTACGACATCACCCAATCCAAGATGCGCGACATGCAGCTTGATACCTGATTGGCGTTGCGGCATGTCAGTTGCCAATTGCGCTTAGATTTGACTTCACCAAACAATAGATTTGTGCGGCTGCCAGGCGATGTTGCAGCCGATAGTTCAGGCCATTACGGTTGATCCGTGGCAGTGACATGCGGCACGCTCGCTGTGGGCCTTTCGAAGTGGAGCCGACTGGAGCCGACATGCCGCCGAAAACACCGCTCCTCACAGTAGATTGTGTCGCCATCGATCCCGACGACCGCGTGCTCTTGATCAAGCGGGCCCATCCGCCATTCCAACACGCCTACGCATTGCCCGGCGGATTCGTCGAATTGGGCGAGATGATTGAGGTGGCGTGTCGGCGCGAATTTCACGAGGAGACCGGACTCGAGGCCGGCGACCTTGAATTGCTCGGCGTGTTTTCTGATCCGTCACGCGATCCACGCGGGCATACGGCAACGGTGGCCTACTTGACGCGGATCTCGGCGCAACAACCGCATGCGGCTAGCGACGCCGAAGCGGCGGAGTGGGTCAGCGACTGGCGATCACTTAAACTTGCCTTCGATCACAGCGAAATAATGGCGCTGGCGGAACGCCGGTTACGCGATACATAGCGAAGTCTTCCACCTCAGTCGTACTGCGCCTTGGGCATAAAGTCGCTGCGCCCCTCGGTGGTCAGATCAAGCACATTCCATAGCGGATTGAGCAAATCGAGACCGCGGTACTCTCCTTCGCCCATGATTGCCGACGCGGAGTAGGTGTGCCGGACCGTGCCATCGCTGTTCAGCCTGAACACGCTTACGCCCGGAAGTTGGCCGCCATCCGGCGTCTCGAAGTTGAAGTCACGCTTGAACGTGGTGTCCCCGCACGACGCGATTCGCAAGCCATGCCATCGGCGGTCCCGGGCCCAGGCACGCATGTCGGCAACGGGTGCCGCCGCGATCAGGGCAACGTTACCCACCTCGTCAAGATGGCGCGAAATGCCGTTAAAGCCGTCCATACAGAGCGAGCACATGGGACAAGGGTCTTTCTGGGCGCCGCCGTACATGAATTGGTAGACGATGAGTGATTTGTCGGGGTCGACAAAGAGTTCCGACAGCTTGACAATCTTTGTCGGGCCGTCGGCGGCAAGATCGCGAGGCCCTTCCTGGAACACATAGTTGTCGACAGGAGTACCCTCGGGAAGGTTTCTTCGCAGCGCGGCGACCTTTTCGCACTGGTCGCGAAGCGCCATTTCCGCGCGCAGCAGTTCTGCCCGTGCCTGCTCGTAGGCGCTGGTGTCGTTGTGGTACTGGCCAAATCGCATAGGCTGCCCTCCTAGTTTGTACGCGAGGGATTATGCCGGTGGGCAGAATATGTTCCAGAACATTTTTATGCTCGCCTGGTCCGATACCATTCACAGGCGTCGGCGATGTTGCTTCAGGCTCAATTGCCCGCCTTGGCGGCGTTGATCCAGGTTTGCATCTGATGGAGGCACTGGGCCTTGAAGAGGTCGGCCAGTAGGCGATCCGCACTCGGCAATGGCGGCGTCAGAGTTTTAATCTGGAGCTGACGGAAGGGCTGCTTCGCCATCAAGACGACGTAGATGCCGCCGTCGTGAAGCGCAATGGAGTCTGGCCAGACCGTCGTCCTTTTGCCATCGGCCCAGCGAACCTCTGCACGGGTGTTCTTCCTGGCGTCGATGACGATTGCGCGATTGGCCTTCGATCCGGGCGGACGTGCAATCTTGATGTCCTTGGCGCCCGCCGCGATACAAACCGTGCCCTTGGCGTCGGCGGATATGACGTCCCAAGAAAAGCGCGCGGGTTCCTCATCCTCGTCATTGGTACCCAAGCTGCGGACGGCACCGATGGTCTCACGTTCTTCCTTGCCGCCTTTGGCCAATTTTTTCAGCGTATCCCAAAGACTTGGGTTGCCGCCTGCACCTGAGGCAAGAGCGCTGGCCTTGCCTTCGAACGGACCTTTGATGGTTTTGCTCGCCCCCGACGGCAGGATTACCTTGAGCATGCGTCCATTGGGAATCTTGACCACCTTGTCGTCGGTCAGCAAGGCACCGGAGGCGATGCCTTCGACGTCGGACTGTAGCACGATGACCTCTGCCGCGGCCGTGA
>JAUVMS010000138.1 GCA_030600135.1 Hyphomicrobiales bacterium
GGATCGGCATCATTTCTTCGGTGTACTTCGCCACGGCACGGCGCCGATCAGGTTGCAGCGGCCGCGCCGACGGGGTAACGAGTCATCAACTAACCCCAATCCTGTGTCCCATAGCGGCATGGCCTGCCGTTGAACGCATCTGCTTGGCAACTGAATGATCAGCAGCCGCAAAACTGACTATGCAAAGGGGGCGATGGAGCGCGTGAGCCGGACAGCCATGGGCATCGTCAGGCGATCGCCCGTCTACAAGTGGCGGTTCGGCGGCACACATGGCGATCAGTTGCTTATCGTACCGCAGGATTTGCGCACGGTTGACCCAAGCTTTGCGACCGAGCTGCGCCACGGCCTGTTTGGCCTCGCGGGCGCGGTGGCGGACTTGCGGGAGGCGTCACCATTCGACATCGCCCCTCCGAACGCCATCTGGCAACGCGACCTGCTGGGCTTCAGCTGGCTTCGCCACATGGCCGGAGACGACGATGACGAGACACGCGAATTGGCGCGCCAGCTGACCGTCAAGTTCATCGACCGTCACAAAGCGCAGAAAGGGTTGGCTTGGGACCCTGTCATCGTCTCCAGGCGTCTCATTTCGTGGCTGGCACACGCGCGCCTCATCCTGCATGAGGCCAGTCAGAAAGAATACGAGGCGATCCTGCGCTCGCTCAACCGAATGTTGCGGCACCTGGCCATCGGATACGGTGATGCCATCGACGGCGAGCCGCGGCTCAGGGCACTGACAGGACTGATCTACGGCGGACTGTGCATCGCGGAGCAGGACCAGTTCGCGGAAGAATTCGTCGCTCCTTTTTCAGACGAGTTGGAACGCCAGATCCTCGAGGACGGCGGCCACATCTCGCGCCATCCGGGCACGACAATCGAATTGATCCTCGATCTGTTGCCCCTAAAGCAGTGTTTCGTGGCTCGCGATCGCAAACCGCCACTGGCGCTCGATCGAGCCATTCGCAGAGCGTTGCCGATGCTGCGTTACATGCGGCTGGGCGATGGCTTGATTTCGCGCTTCAATGGCATGACGGCCACGTGGCCCGATCGTCTCGCCACGGTGCTCGCCTACGACGATTTGCAAATCGACCCGCTGGTCGACGCGCCACAGTCATGCTATTCGCGGTTGCAGCGCCGCCGAACGGTCCTCATTGCAGACGTCGGAAGTCCGCCGCCGTTGGCGCTCTCATGCAGCGCGCATGCCGGCTGTCTGTCATTTGAAATGAGCGTCGACCAACATCCTGTGATCGTCAATTGTGGTGCGCCAGGTCCTGCCGATCAAGATTGGCGCGCGGTGGGGCGCAGCACGGCCGCGCATTCGACCATGACAATTAACGACAAGTCGTCATCGCAATTGGTGCAGCGACCGCAGCTCGAAAATCAGCTCGGCGCGCCGCCGATTTCAGGGCCCGATCGGGTGGAAGCTCGGGTCGGCTCCGGAGACGACGGTTC
Organism: Hyphomicrobiales bacterium; assembly: GCA_030600135.1. GTDB lineage: Bacteria > Pseudomonadota > Alphaproteobacteria > Rhizobiales > JAUVMS01 > JAUVMS01. The sequence goes on from JAUVMS010000138.1 coordinate 1,450, forward strand.
GGCTCTGATACGCGCCTTCCACGACGGCTATGTCGAGCGCTTCGGGATGGTTCACGAGCGCTCGCTCAGGCTCGGACCCCATGGCGATGTGCTCGAAGGCGTCGACAAGTTGACACGATCGCGTCAGGTGCGCACGGTCCGCAGCGCGCAGTCACTCATCTTTGCACTCCACTTTCACATTCACCCCCGGGTTGACGTGAAGCGGACTGCGAAAGAAAACATCATCGAACTCGAACTGGCGAACGGTGAAAAATGGCAGCTGGTGGTGGCTGACGGCATCATCCGGTTGGAGGAGAGCGTTTTCCTTGCGGAGTTTGCGGGGCCGCTTGAAGCCGTACAGGCAGTGGTTCGCGGCAGCTGCGGAGAAACAACGGAAATCCGCTGGCGACTGGAACAAAGCGAGCCGGCAACATTGGATGCCCTCCAGGTTCGTCGACGTCGCTTCGCGGTTATCGAAGGAAGCCGTTCGGACGACGCCGAGGATTGATGAGCGGCGTGGCGCCGGAAGCGCTTGTGTTCAGCGGCAGCATGAAAGAGGTTCGCTCGGTGGAGCGGAATGGAGCTTTAGCCCATGACAAATCAAGCACCCGCGATCCGTCGCGCATTGATTTCCGTCTCGGACAAGTCCGGGATCGACGAATTTGCCCGCGCGCTCGCCGGGAGAGGCGTGGAGTTGGTCTCGACAGGCGGTACGGCGCGGCTGTTGCGCGAAGCTGGTCTCGAGGTCAAAGACGTCTCCGAAATCACTGGATTTCCCGAGATGATGGACGGGCGCATAAAGACGCTGCATCCGGTCGTCCATGGTGGCCTACTGGCCATTCGCGGCAATGCGGATCACGAGGCCGCGGCGGCGGAACACGACATCGGACCAATCGATCTGTTGGTGGTCAATCTCTATCCATTCGAAGAAACCGTGGCCGGCGGTGCCGAGTACGACGATTGCATTGAAAACATCGACATTGGCGGGCCGGCGATGATTCGCGCGGCGGCTAAGAATCATGCAGGCGTTACCGTGGTCGTGGGGGCCGAGGATTACCAGGCCGTGCTCGACGACATGAAGGCCAATGATGGGGCGACGTCGTTTGCGCTGCGCCAAAAGCTGGCGGCAAAGGCCTATGCACGCACTGCTGCCTACGATGCGGCAATCTCGGGTTGGTTCGCGCAAGCGCTCGGCGACAAGACGCCGGCCTACCGCTCGTTTGCCGGATCACTCAGACAAACACTGCGATATGGAGAAAATCCCCATCAATGGGCAGCGTTTTATTCCGGCCGGCCGGCGCGGGCGGGGGTCGCCACGGCCGAGCAGGTGCAAGGCAAGGAGCTGAGCTACAACAACCTCAACGACACCGACGCGGCCTACGAGCTGGTGGCGGAGTTTGCGCCGAGCGAGTCCGCCGCGGTGGCAATCATCAAGCATGCCAACCCGTGTGGCGTGGCAACTGGCGCGACATTGGCCGAGGCCTATCGCAACGCATTGAAATGCGATCCAGTGAGCGCGTTCGGAGGCATTGTAGCCACCAACAGGACGCTTGACCGCGAGATGGCGGAAGATATCGTCAAGATCTTCACCGAGGTCGTCATTGCGCCGGGCGTCGATGAGGCGGCTCGCGAGATTTTAAGCGCGAAGAAGGGGTTGCGGCTGCTCGCTGCTGGCCAGCTACCAGACCCGGGCGCCGAAGGGGTTACGCTAAAACTGTTGTCCGGCGGGCTGTTGGTACAATCGCGAGACAATGGCCGGGTCGACGACTCGGAACTCCAAGTGGTGACCAAGCGCGCTCCGAGCGCGCAAGAATTGGCGGATCTGAAGTTCGCCTTCAAGGTTTGCAAGCACGTGAAATCGAACGCCATCGTCTATGCCAAGGACGGAGCAACGGTGGGCATCGGCGCCGGGCAGATGAGCCGCATCGATTCCGCTCGAATCGCGGCGTGGAAGTCGCGCGAAGCCGCCGAGGCCGCAGGCGAAAGTGCGGCGTTGACCGAGGGCTCAGTGGTGGCTTCGGACGCGTTCTTCCCGTTCGCCGACGGCCTGCTCGCCGCGGCCGAGGCCGGCGTCACTGCGGTCATCCAGCCTGGCGGATCAGTTCGCGACGAGGAGGTGATCGCCGCCGCGGATGAAAAAGGCCTGGCGATGGTCTTCACGGGCATGCGCCATTTCAGGCATTAGGCCAAACTCCATTGGCATGGAATTGGCCTGGTTTTCTGGTCGTTCACGGCTGTTCGGCCTGTCGGGCCGGCCTCAATGGGGGCGGCGCTCGTTTGTTTGCGCTACCGCTCGCGACATGCGCTCGCTACTTGAGCGCGATGCGCCGAGCCGCGGTCGCGGCCGTTCCAGTGCGTAACTACCAGTGGGAAATGCTCAAAATTGGCTCGTTAGAACGTGCAATTCACGACCTTGGGCGCAAACAGGCGGCTCATCGGTAACGTGCCGGCGGCGGCGTTTCCACGCGCTGGAAAACGATAAGCCCGGCGATCAGGAAGGCAATGGTCACCGAAATGCCGAGGCGTTGACTGTTCGTCGCCTGGGTGACGAGCCCTACCACAAGGGGGGCGATAAATGACGTGATCTTGCCCGAAAACGCAAAGAGACCGAAAAACTGCGTGATCTTTTCTGGCGGCGCCAGCCGCGCCATGAGACTGCGGCTCGCGGTTTGAATGGGGCCAGCAACGATGCCGACGACACATGCCAGCAACAAATAGAAGCGCTCCGGTGTCGAGGCGAAAAGACCGTCGCCCGGTGCCGCGCCGGCAACCTCATTGGTGAACATAATGTGGTTGGCGTCGACCGAAACGATGCCAAAGGTTGCGGCGACGAGCAGGATCAGCGCTACCGTGATTACGGGCTTCGGGCCAATCAAGTCGTCCAAGAACCCTCCGGCGACGGCGCCTATGGTGCCGGCGATGGTCAGGACGATGCCGAATAGGCCGAGCTCAAGCGGCTGCCAGTTAAAGATCGATGCACCGTAGATGCCGCCAAAGGCGAAAATCGCCAATAGGCCGTCGATGTAGAGCATGCGGGCGAGCAGGAAGGTCAAAATGTTCTTGTAGCTCCAGACATGGGAGATGGTTTGCACAAGGTTATCAATGCCAGCGCGGATGCCGGCCCGGGCGCGCACGCCTTGGTCGGGTGTGAAGAGAAAAAAGGGAATGGCGAAGAGGATGAACCAAACGGCGGAAAACGGACCAACAAGGCGGTCCGCCTGACGGCTTTCTGCGTCGAGGTGGATAACTGGATCGAGGCCCAGCAGCGTTTTGCCCGAGGCTGGGTCCGTGACAATAAATCCGGCCATGATGACCAGTGAAACGAGACCACCAACGTAGCCAACCGCCCAGCCAATACCGCTCAGACGACCAAGTTGGCTCGATGGGACCAGAGCCGGCATCATGGAGTTCAAGAAAACCGTTTGGCTCTCGACGGCCACGGTTGCGAGAATGAACCCGCCAACCACGAACCAAAGAAGATTTTGAGCACCGGGTGCGGCGCTCCATAACATGGCGCTGCCAATGACCAGCAGCACGGAGAAGACTAAAATCCACGGTTTGCGCCTGCCGGTGGCATCGGCCATAGCACCCATCACGGGGCTCGTGAGCGCGACAATGAGGCCCGCAATCGCTGTCGCGTAACCCCAAATGGCTTGCCCCTGCACCGGATCGCCAACGAAGACATTGGCGAAATAGGGGGCAAATAGAAAGGTCGTTACCAGGGTGAAAACAGGCTGCTGGGCCCAGTCGAATAGGACCCAGCCAAACAATGCACCGCGGCCGGCAGGAGATCGTTCACCTGATGCGGGCTCGGATTCGGTTGCCTGTTCCCCGATAAGCTCCGCCACGGCGCCGGTCACCCGGACGAAGGCACAAGATCGCGAGCCTGCGAGGCGGCAACCGCGAGGCGGGCCAGTGTCAGTTCACTGCCATCGAGGATTTCATCCAGGCTCGCCTTGGTACGCTGCATCGCTTCGCCGTTTGTCTCCTGCCAAGACTGAAATCTTCCGCCATTGCCGGCATTGCTGGAAAGAACACTTTCCGTCAGCGAGCGATGGGCGTCAGCCAATATACTCAGTGTGCTGTTTATTGCCAACCTATCGAAATAATCCGTGACGGGCATAGCCTCGCCAGCTGCTCGAAGCTCGCCGATCCGGAAATAGTCATCGACCTTGCAGAACGGTGTCGCAATATCGGAAACCGTTTCGCCGGTTGAGACAGCAACGGAAACGGCGTCTGGTCCGTCGGCAAGGAACTCGAGCCGCGCCATGTCGCCAGCAAGGTCCGCCGGCACGCCGCCGGCGACGTAGCGCTGCCGGTGAGCTTCAAAGCCGTGCCGCTGGCGCTCCGTCATGGCTTGTTCGAGTGCCTCGGAATAAGCGGCAACGCCGGTGCCGTATACGTCGTCAAGGTTGGCAAGCCCGTTCGAGAAATCGTAGTGGCGCAAGAACCAGGCGGTCTGACGCCGTACGAGATGTTGAACCTCGAGATAGAGGTCGAGTTGCAGGGCACCGGAAATCTTGTTGTCGAGCGCATCGATGCGGCGCCACAAATCCTCGAGGCGGAACACCGAGCGAACCGCCGCAAAGGCATAGACGATGTCGGCCTCGTCGTGACCGGTCTCTTCCGACAAACGGACGACCATGGTCGAGCCGCCACGATTAATCACCTCGTTGGTCAGCGCGGTGGCAATGATCTCGCGACGAAGACGGTGGCCCTCAATGCCATCGGCGAAGCGCTGACGCATTGTCGCCGGGAAATAGCCCTTGAGAACGCTGTCCAGATAAGGATCGTCGGGAACCGCGCTCGCTATGAGCTTGTCGAAGAGCGAAATCTTGGCGTAACCGAGGAGCACGGCAAGCTCGGGACGGGTCAAGGGTTGACCGGCCTTGGAGCGCTCGGCGATTTCGGAATCTCGAGGCAAGAACTCAATGACCCGATCGAGCAGGCCTTGGTTCTCCAATTCGCCCATCAGGCGTTTCTGAAAGCCGAAATCAGACAGTCCGTGCTTCTCACCGAGGCTGAGGGCGAGGGTCTGCAGATAATTGTTGCGAAGACAGGAGTCAGCCACCTCATCGGTCATGGAGGCGAGAATTTGATTGCGCTCGTCCATTGTGATCTCGCCAGACCTAACCGCCGGGCGAACGGCAATCTTGATGTTGACCTCGAGATCCGAGGAGTTGACGCCGGCGGAATTGTCAATCGCGTCGGTGTTGATGCGACCGCCACCGAGCGCAAACTCAATACGCCCACGCTGTGTCGCGCCAAGATTGGCACCCTCGCCAATTGCCTTTACCCGCAGTTCACCGGCGGTTACGCGAATGGCATCGTTGGTGCGATCGCCAACCGCATCATCGGTTTCGTCGGACGACTTGACATAGGTGCCAATGCCACCGAACCAAAGTAGGTCGGCTTCGCATCGCAGGAGCGCCCGCATGAGCTGGTTGGGCGTGACAGCTTCCTCATTCAAGCCCGTCATGGCCCGGATTTCGTCGGTCAATGTGATCGATTTCGAGGCCCGAGAAAATATTCCTCCACCCTTGCTAATGAGCGACGTGTCGTAGTCTTGCCAGCTCGAGCGACCGAGATCGAAAATGCGCTTGCGTTCGGTCCAACCCGTGGCGGCATCCGGATCGGGATCGATGAAGATGTCGCGATGGTCGAACGCGGCGCGCAGCAAAATCTCTTTGGAAAGCAGCATGCCGTTGCCGAATACGTCACCCGACATGTCGCCGACACCGATGACGGTCACCGGCGAGGTTTGAATGTCGCGATCCATCTCACGGAAGTGCCGCTTGACGGCCTCCCAGCCGCCGCGGGCGGTGATCGCCATCTTCTTGTGGTCATAGCCGGCAGAGCCACCCGAAGCGAAGGCATCGCCCATCCAGAATCCGTGCTCCTCGGATATGCCGTTGGCATAGTCGGAAAACGTCGCCGTTCCCTTGTCGGCGGCAACCACCAGATAAGGGTCGTCACCATCGTGCCGCACGACCGTATCGGGGGGAATGATTTCGTCGCCTTCCAAATTGTCGGTGAGCGCGATCAAGTTGGAGATAAAAAGTTTATAGGATGCCACGCCTTCGGCCAGTATCTCCTCGCGCGAGCCATCCCGTGGCAAACGCTTCGGAACGAAGCCACCCTTGGCGCCGGCCGGCACGATGACCGCGTTTTTGACCTGCTGGGCTTTGGCGAGACCCAAGACTTCGGTGCGGAAGTCCTGCGCACGGTCGGACCATCTCAGACCGCCGCGGGCGATGGGCCCACCACGCAAATGAATGCCCTCGACGCGCGGCGAATATACGAAGATTTCCTTGTATGGGCGCGGCTCCGGGGCATTCTCGACACGCGGACTATCGAGCTTGAAGCTTACCGTCTCGGGCGGATTGCCCGCGTCGTCGGTGTTATAAAAGTTCGTGCGTAGCGTGACCTGCAGCAGATTCATGTATTGCCGCAAAATGCGATCCTCATCGAGGCTTGGCACGTCGGCAAGGGCGGTGCGCACTTTAGCGGCAAGCTCGTTTGCAGCGGCGTCACGTTCTGCAATCGACAATCCATTGTTAGGATCGAACCGCACCTTGAATATGTCGAACAAGTAGCCGGTGATGTCCAAGTGCTGGACCAACGTGTCGGAGATGTAGCGCTGGCCGTAGGGCACACGAATCTGGCGTATGTAGGCGGCGAACGCTCGCGCAATGGCAGCTTCACGCCAATCA
>JAUVMS010000116.1 GCA_030600135.1 Hyphomicrobiales bacterium
CCGCGTCATCTTGATCCTGGGTATGGCCAACTTGCTTGCCGACGGATTCTCCATGGCTGCTGGCAACTACAGCGGCACCAAAACAGAATCCGATGAAAGGGAGCATCTGCGCGAAGTGGAACGCCGCCACATTCGCCTCGCCCCCGAAGGAGAGCGCGAGGAAATTCGCCAGATCTTCGCCGCCAAGGGTCTCGAAGGCGACGTGCTCGAAAAGGCCGTCGAGGCCATCACCGCGGATGAAGATCGCTGGGTCACGACGATGCTCTCGGACGAGTATGGCATTGCCCACCAAGTGCGTGAGCCGTGGAAGGCCGCGCTCAGCACGTTCCTGGCGTTCCTGGTTTGCGGTGCTGTCCCCCTGCTACCCTTCATTTTGAACCTGCCTGGGGCCTTTACATGGTCGATCGCCATGACCGGAGTGGTCTTTTTCGCCATCGGCTCAGCCAAAAGCCGCTGGTCGCTGCAGCCCTGGTGGCTCTCTGCGCTCGAAACCTTGGGCATCGGCGCTGCAGCGGCGTTCGTGGCCTATCTGGTCGGCGATCTTTTGAAGTCGATCGGGTGAGAAATCTCGGTCGTCAGCCGTGAGACGCGCCGCGATCTGCGCCAAACCTCACGGCACTGCGGTTTCCGCAACGTCCGCAAGCCGCAGCAGGTCCAGCGCGCCTTTGATCACCGGTCCGCACGTGTCACCATCGCTTGGGCGTCGTCGCCTTGGTTTTGCCCTAGACGAACAACTAGTTCGACGCTGCCGCAAAGCCTTTGACTTGTGTCAAGCGATCATGCGTGGGATGGTCGTCGACCTTTGGCGGTGGCGATTGACGGGGGCCGACCCACGAGTCGTTTGGCGACAGCAGGGGGTAATCTTCATCCCAAACGTGCCGCCAGCACAATGCATCAGCGGCACTGGCATACCACATACCTTCAGCTGCGATCGGGCTCGTGAACCAGCCCCAGTGAACCCAACAACCAACATGATGAACAATTGATCAAAGTCAAAGCGAGACAAGACCGCTTTGCCCAATTAATATGCGAGTGCACATTTTGCAGGCGTGCAGAAGAACCGACCGGCGGCTCTGATGTAAGGCGTTGTTATTTTTGTCTTTATTACGAAGTCGTGGTTCGTATCTTCAAGAGTTCTCGCGGCAACTGAGCCAGTACCGCTCTCAGTGTGTTTCCCGGAAGGAGGCCATAATGGCAAGAACAGAAAGAACAATGCCCGAGCCAAACGGCGATATGGAGACGCTAATGGCACTCAGCCACCGTAACATCGAGGTCTGTAGCAAGGCCTACGAGTCCATGATGCAGGCGATGACTGAGATGAACGCTGGGTCTTGTGAATTCGCTGTGCGTCGCCTGGAGAGAGATCTCGAGATGCCGGTTCGTCTTGCTCAATGTCAGTCACCTTCTGACTGGGCGAGACTGCAGTTTGAGTTCTTTGGTGAATTGGTGGCGGACTACACCGAGCAGACCCAACGCGTTCTTACGCTGGCATCCGATGCAGCGAAGAATGGCGCGGACAAAGCCAACGGGGCTTGAACGCCGGGCTGGATCGGCCGTGGCTTGTCAGCAGCGAATACCAGCGCGAGACAGAACAATTGGTTCACGCTAGTCGCCCGCTAGCGGGACCGCACGACAACGACTTGTGCATAGTTCATCTCATGCTTTTCCTCCGAACGCACCAGTCGTAAAACAATTCACGCCTCCTGCGGATCTTGTGGGCATCTTATGTCCGCACCCGCCAATTGGCTGGGAATTGTGACCTGGTACATTCGCGCCGCTTGCGATGAAAGGCTGGCAGATGGTCCACGGTGTATGCCGCGACTGTGCAACCTGGCTACATACAGTGCCTGAGGTTTGTCCCCATTGCAGCTCGGGGCGTCTCGTAGAGCACCGCGAACTCGCCGACCTCGACATTGCCCATGTCGATTGTGATGCGTTTTATGCCGCCGTTGAAAAGCGGGACAATCCGTGCTTGCGTGACAAACCGGTCATCGTCGGCGGCACCAGCGGGCGGGGTGTGGTCACGACGGCGTGTTATATCGCGCGCCGTTTTGGGCCGCGTTCGGCGATGCCCATGTTCAAGGCGCTCCAACTCTGCCCGGACGCCGTCGTCGTTCCCACGAATATGGCCAAGTACAAAGCCGTAAGTGTCGAGATTCGCGAGATTTTCTCAGCCGCTACGGACACCATCGAGCCGGTCTCCTTGGATGAGGCATATCTCGATCTTTCGCCCGACGCCCGTGCCAGCGAGGCGCCGCCTGCGGTCGCTTTGGCCGAAATCGCCCGGCGCGTCGAGGACGAGGTCGGCATCACCGTCTCCATCGGCCTTTCATGCAACAAATTCCTCGCCAAGTTGGCGTCCGATTTCGACAAGCCGCGTGGCTTCTCCATCATCGGCCGCGGCGAGGCCAAGAGCGTGCTTGCGCCGTTGCCGGCAAATCGCATCCATGGCGTCGGCAAAGCGACAGCCGATAAGCTCGATCGCCTCGGCATCCACACCATCGCGGATTTGCAAGCGCTTCCGGAAGCCCAGGTCGTTGGTTGGTTTGGCAAGTTCGGCCATCGCCTCGCCCGCTACGTGCAAGGCGAGGACGATCGCAAAGTCACGCCGGATCGCCCAACGAAAAGCATCTCGTCGGAAACCACATTCCGCGTTGATATACGTTCCTGCGAAGAGCTGTGTGACGCCGTCCGTCCACTCTGCGAGAGTGTCGCTAGACGGCTCCTGCGCTCTAGCCTCGCCGGGCAAACGCTCGTACTCAAACTCAAGTCCGCTGATTTCAGGATCCTGACGCGAAATCGCCGTCTCGCCAATCCTTCGCAGCGCGCCGACGTCATGCTGCTCAATGCACGCCAGCTCATCGAGAAAGAAGCCGATGGGCGGGCGTTTCGCCTCATCGGCATCGGCATGAGCGACCTCTGCCCGGCGTCCGAAGCCGACCCCCCGGACCTCTTCGGCTGGCAGGACCCGGCAGGCTAAGTAGCGTGATAGCCCTAAATGTCCTTCAGCCAACCGGCTAGCGCCTCGCCGATCTCGTCGGCCGAATCCTCTTGGATGAAATGCACACCTTTGACCGAAACTTCGCTCTGATTTGGCCACGTACGGCAATGCTCGCGCACCGCGCCGCGCAGGATTGCGCCCGGTTCGGCATTGATGAAGAGCTTGGGGATTTGGTTGCTCGACATCCAGGCGCTGTAGGCCGCGACAATCTCGGCGACATCGCTGGGCGAGCCATCAAGCGGGATTTGACGCGGCCAGGTGAGCGTCGGACGCCTGTCCTCGCCGGAATTGGCGAAGGGGCGGCGATATTCGGCCATCTCCTCGTCCGACAGCTTGCGCATGATCGCACCCGGCAGGACCTGCTCAACAAAGGTGTTCTGCTCCAGTACCATGGCCTCGCCGGCGGGTGACCGGAACGCTTCGAACACCGGACGAACGGGTTCCGGAAATTCTTCCCATTTGATCGGTCGGACAATTCCTTCCATGTAGCAGATTGCCTTGACGGCGTCGGCGTTGCGGTGCGCCCAATCGAAGCCCAGGGCGGAACCCCAGTCGTGCAGGACCAGCGTCACATTGGCGGTGACCCCAAGCGCCGCCAACAACTCGTCGAGGTAGCTGCGATGTTCGACAAATCGATAGCTCTCTGCGCCAGAATTTTCCAGCTTGTCGGAATCTCCCATGCCGATGAGATCAGGCGCGATGCAGCGGCCGAGGTTTTGCGCATGCGGCATCACGTTTCGCCAGAGGTAGGATGATGTCGGGTTGCCGTGGAGAAAAACGATTGGATCGCCGGCGCTCATCTCCACATAGGCCATCTTGCGATCGTTGACCATCACGCTCTTTTTCTGTTGAGCCCAACTCGACATGGCCATCTCTCCCCTGTTCTTTTCCGTTGATTGCGCGTGGCAAGAATGCCCCGCACCGACGCCGAGGGGAAGTGAATTTGTCGCGAACGGATCGGACTATTGCGTGGCGTCGCCGGTCTCGAGATAGATGTCGTCGTCAATGCCCGGTAGCGTCCGCCTGATGAGATCTCCCAGCGGATCCGGGCGCTCGCTCCTGGCGAGGTCTTCGGTCGCTGTCTCGTATCGCAGTTGCCGACGAGGCTCGCCGTCGGGCTCCGTGCCGTTCGACAGCGCCGTGAACGCCACCGCGAGACCGATGACGCTGCCAACCAAAATCGAGACACTCGCCACAGGCGCGCTCGGCGCCCGTTTTGCCACGGTCGGCGTCGCACCCTCCGCGCGAAAAGCCATTGGCTCGGGCGCCTCGTTGAGGCTCATGTCAATCGACTCGATGGCTATGTCGGGTTCGATACTTCTCGGCTCGTGCGCTTCCGAACCGCTGGATATGCGGATCGCCATTACCGTTGTGTTGTCTTGGTTGGGTCGACGCTGGAACTCGACGGCATCGATGAGGCCGCGCGCAACCCGATCGGGGCCTTTTGACCCGTGTTCGGCGATGACCGCGGCGATCTCGTCAGGTGCAAGCGTCAGCAAGCCGTTGCTTGCCACGATCGCCCACTGACCGGGCTCGATGGGCACACCGGCATTCGGTAGATCGACCATGGCAACGTTACCGCCCACCAGTGCCGAGCGCAGCACGCTGCGTTGCGGGTGAACACGAGCGTCTTCCATTGACATGCGCCCCGCGGCTATTTCCTCCGCTAGGACCGGGACCATCGAGTGGTCTTCGTTGAGCTGCACGATCTTGCCGTCGCGATAGTGATAGAGGACCGAATCCCCGACGCTCACCCACTCAAGCGCATTCTCGCGCAGATGCACAGCGACGAGCGTGCAACCCATGCCGTCGAGATTGGGTTCATCTTCTATGACACGTTGGATGGCATGATTGCTGGCCTCGAGAGCTCGCCGAAGGCCATCAGTGAACTCAGTCGTCTCGGCGGACTTGTAACTCTCGACAAATCTTGTGCATGCGGTCTGGCTGGCGCGCGCGCCGCCGACATGTCCACCCAGACCGTCGCCGAGGACCGCGAGCAGGCTTGTCGTTACATCTTTTGCCTGGCCACGTTCATCGACTTCGCCAGCGCTCTCTAGGACCGAAAATCGGCAAAAGTCTTCTTGGTTCTTGCGACGCCCGACGGCGGCTCGCTCAGCAAATTCAAAGAAACAGGCCATTGCGTGATCCCGTCCTGACCGCTGGTTTTCGCGCGAACTGGGTGCGCGCGGTTGTTCCGTACACTGACGATAATGATCTGCAAAACTCCACTTGCTCTTACTTGCCATGACGTTTTTGCTGGATGTGAGCGAGAAGTGGCTTTCAATGTCCCCAGTCAAGGTTGGCACTAGCACGGAAAAAGGGCCGGAGTTGGTCGCTCAAATCCTCACCGCGAGCATAAGGTCGTGTGCGTAAGAATAGGCAACGCTGCACTGGGTAGTGGTGCTCAGATCTGCCGTCAGATATCAATTTGATGACATGGAATCGCTACGGTTGATCCCATTGTTCGGCCCTGGCGGGTTTGATGACCAACCCGAGAGCAACGCAAAACAATCCGACTGAGGCCCAAATCCAGACCGTGGGCTGCTCGTCGAAAAGCAGGTAACCCCACAGGAACCCGGCGAAGATTGTCACGAAGCTGCCGAATGACGCAAAGACCGCACCTCGTGCCCGGATCACGTAGAAAAAGAGATAGACCTCGACAGCCGTGGCCAACACCAGCGCGATTATAATCGGCCAACCGCGCGTTAGCGATCCATCGAACGTCTGAGCATCCATTCGAAGGAGACAGAATGGTAACAACAGGAGCGTTGCGACCACGACCTCGCCGGCCGCGGCCTGCAACGCGTCTAATTCCTTCGGCCAAGCCCAGGCGATGTAGACGTTGTCGAAGCTGTAGAACAGCGGAATGGCAAAAGCCAGCATTGCCCACCCGACCATCTCCGGGTTGGGCAGAGCATTTTCGGGCAACAGGACGAACAGCGCCGCGAAACACCCAAACGCCACGGCAAGGAATGTGCGAGCCGTCACCCGCTCGATGCCGACGGCAAAGGCCAACAATACGGTGAACACCGGCGTTGTCGAGCCGATCAATGTCAAGAGCCCGGCACTGATGTGTTCAGCCACCGCGAAGGCGACCAAGAGCGGGCCGAGGTAGCCCAATGCGCCGCTGATCGCGAAAAAGCGCAAATACCATGAGTTGACCTGAAAGAGCTTTCCACGCACGACGAGAGTGAGGATGAAAACGACTGCAACGCCGGCAAGCGTCACCGTCAACCCCGTCACCTCATCTATCCCCCCCTCGACCACCGCTTTGACGAGCGCTGGCTGGAGCCCCCAGGTGGCTCCCATCACGAAGAGCGCGATGATGTCGAACCAGTGCCCCTCGTGGCGCACCGTTCGCGCTGCGGCTCGTTCCGTCATCACGCGGCGCCGCGCGTCTTGCGCATCGACGCCATCGAGCCTTTCATTCGGTCGACCGCTTCCGTGCCGCCTTGATGCATATGTAGTCGAGCGCGATCGTGGCCGCGGCAAGTGCTGTGACCTCGCTCTGGTCGTAGCTCGGCGACACCTCGACGAGATCCATGCCGACGAAATCGATTCCTGCCAGCCCTCGCAAAATCTTGCGCGCCTGCCACGAGGAAAGCCCGCCACAAACCGGCGTGCCGGTGCCAGGCGCGAAGGCTGGATCGAGGCAGTCGATGTCGAATGAGAGGTAGGCGCGGACATCGCCGACGATATCCTTGACACGCTTGATAACGGCATCCGGGCCATTCTCGTGCACCCAGTCGGCATCGATGATCGTCAGGCCGTGGCTTTCCGCATTGCCTGTGCGAATGCCGATTTGCACCGAACGCTCGGCATCGATGACGCCCTCCTCGACGGCATGAAAGAACATCGTGCCATGATCAATGCGCTTGCGGTCCTCGCGCCACGTGTCGGAATGGGCATCGAACTGCACCAACGCCAGTGGGCCGTATGCCTCGCGATGGGCCTTGATGAGTGGGTAGGCAATGAAGTGGTCACCACCGAGGCTCAGTACCGAGACACCAGCCTCGATCAACTTGCTTGCATGGGCCTCGATCACTGATGCGATTTCTTCCGGCGTGCCGAAATCGAAATGGCAATCGCCGTAATCGACGACATTGAGGTCTTCAAAGGGATCGAAACCCCAGGGCCAAGAACCGCCATGCCAGGCAATCTGCGCCGACGCCGCGCGGATCGCACGGGGGCCAAATCGCGTACCGGGACGGTTGGTGACGGCCAGGTCGTAGGGCACACCGGTGACGGCGATGTCGACGCCGCTGAGGTCTTTGGTGTAGAGCCGACGCATGAAACTGAGTGCGCCTGCAAAGGTGTGCTCACCGCCGACCCCACGCTCGGCCCCGGGCGTGAAGGCGCGGTCAATATGTTTTGTGTCGACCATGACAGACATTCTCCCCGATTGATGCTGACATCCGACACTGCTCTTCGCAGCGTACACCTCATTGTGCAAGTGGTCATCGCAGTTTCGACACGCGATGCCACACGTGCGAGTTGCCGTGATTGGGCTCGATCGCTGGCGACATGGCGCGCAACGCCTCCGCGTCGCCCGAGTGACATCCCGGTTGCCGGCTCAACCACCCGCCTCGTGCTCCGGCAACTCGTCATCCGTTCGGAACCAATCGAGCCTGCTCGACACATAGACATGGCAATCAGGAGCGATCAGGTTCGGTTCGTCCAGCGTCGGCACGTTGATGCTGACGAAGTCCGGGTCGTTCGCGCTGCGAAACAAAATCTGAGAGCCGCACGTCGGGCAGAATTCGCGCTGACCATGATCGGACGAGCGGTAGGTGTTCGGCGCGCCCTGGCTGTATGCAAAGCCATCTTGGCGAATTCGCGCCCACACCTGTGCTGGTGCGCCACTCAACCGCTGGCACATTCTGCAATGGCAATAGCCGGCGTCAGCGGGCTTGGCGGTGACGCGATACCGCAGCTGGCCACAGAGGCAGCCGCCTTCGAGTTCGATGCTCATTCAGAACCTCAACCAAACTAATGTTCAATTGGATTGAAACGCTGTTTGACGGCGATGGACCTCGGTCGCGACAGCGGATCGGGTTAGTGCCTACCTATCGATTGCTCAAAACAGTGCCGGCGGTGTCGCCCGCCGCCTCGGTGGATTGAAGAATGGCCGCTCAACCACCTGCGCGCGTTCCATCAAGCGATGCCATTCGAGCTCACGCGCCACATAAATATCCACCCACAAATCGTCCACCGCCGTTTCGCCATAAGGCCGTTTGAGACAAGCCAACGCAATATTGCGCTTGCACGTGGGCGACCACATCGCCGCGGTCACATGGCCAATTTCCTTGCGCTTGCCATGATAGACCAGTGATTGCTCGGCAGGTTTGTTGCCGTCGATATCGAGTCCCACGAGACACCAGCGCGCCGTGCCATTTTCCTGCTCGGCCACCAGTGCACGCCGCCCGTTGAAATGCCCTTTCTCAAAGTCGACCAGCCAGCCGAGACCGATTTCATGGGGAGAGCGGCGACGATTGGCCCGCACGGCTTGTTCGGCCGCCACGAAATCCGAGTTGGTCATGGCGAACCCTGCCTCGATCCGCGCCATATTGAGCGCCGCCGATCCAATGGCCATGATGCCATGTTGCTGA
>JAUVMS010000332.1 GCA_030600135.1 Hyphomicrobiales bacterium
GATCATGGCTATGGCAATGCGCTCAATGTGGCGCGAACGGTGGAACAACTCGAGGCCGCCGGAATTGCTGGGCTCACCATCGAGGACACGGCCTTGCCGCGCGGCTACGGCGGCGGTGGGGGGGCAAAGCTACTGTCGATCGACGAAGGACTCGGCAAAATGCGCGCGGCCCTCGCGGCCCGCTCCGACCCTAACCTCGCCATCGTTGGGCGCACCAGCGCGGCTGGTATCACCGGCATGGATGACGCATTGGCGCGCGCCCAAGCCTACGAGGTGGCAGGCGTCGATGCCCTCTTCTTGCTTGGCGTGAAGGATCGGGCGGAGATCGAGAACTTTGCATCGGCGCTTACAAAACCGCTGATCATGGCAGGCGTGATGGACACCGTCATGACCCGCGACGAACTCGCCGCCCACAACGTGAGGATCTGTCTGCGTGGCCATCAAACCCTGCGGGCCGCCGTCAAAGCGGTCTACGACACCATGAAGGCGCTACGTGACGGCACTTAGCCCAATGAGCTTGCCAACCTCGCATCGCCCGAACTCATGGCCCGCCTGACACGAGTGGAGGAATATGAGCGGAAAATCGCCGATTACATGGGCGGTGACAAACGGGTTTGAATCGGTGCTGACGGGGCGTGCCAGATGCGCCAGTCGTGCGCCGTGTCCCTCACCAAATCCGACCCGGTCGAATGTGGTCGTATTTGGTTATGCGGCGAGAGGGTTCGCTCGATTTGTCGACGAGCACGACGCGGGCGGCCTCGTCCGGCGTGCTGGCGGGAAAATAAAGTCCGCCATGGGGCAGAAAGTGCGCGTTGTTCAATTTGAGCGTCGCTGAGTCGGCGCGGGTGCGCTCGCGTACCCGAAACCCATAGACAATCACCAGGGCCGGCAGCGCACCGAGCATGGCGGCAAGTCCGACCTCGCCCATGATCCTTCGCGCCTCGCCAAGAACCGGATGCATTCCGAAAACAGTGACAGTGGCGATGATGAAGAGCACGCCGGAAAAGATGGCGTAGGGCATGAAACGGTGCTCGATGTCGCGAAGCCCGTCAATGCTTCGCTCGAGTTCATCCATGCGTGCCGCGGCGACACGGGCATTGGCCGCCTCCTCTTGCGGCAAGTTTTCCAGGAACGCCTCGAGGCTCATGCTTCGGTTGGCTGTGCCGCCGTCGTTGGGCAGAGACTTGGTCATGGCAGGAGCACGATTTTGCCGATGACCTCTCGATCCTTGAAGCGGCGAAACGCTTCACGCCATTCGTCGAATGCGAGGCTCGCCGAGATGTGGGGTTTCAACTTCCCGGCCTCGTAGAGCGCGAGCACCTTCGCCATTGCCTTGCGCCGCACCGCGTCGCCGTCGCTACGCCCCGAGGTCAGAGGCGAGCCGATGACCGTCAAGCGCTTGATCAAGAGGTAGTTGGTTTTGACCTCCGCGATGCGCCCACCGGCAAACCCGACGACGGCGATGCGCCCACCTGGTTTCAGCGCCCGAAGACACGCGTCGAACACGTCGCCGCCCACTTGATCCAGCACCAAATCCACGCCCTCGCCGTCGGTTAGCCGGTAAACCTGCTCGCGGACCGCCTCGCGCAAATTCGCTGCAGCAAGGTCGATCGCCGCGAATGCCCCGTTCGCCTGCACCACATCCGCTTTTTGCGCGCTGGTGACGCCGCCGATCACGTCCATGCCAAGTGCCGCACCGAGCTGTACCATGGCCAGGCCGACACCGCCCGAGGCGCCAGTCACCAAAATCGTTTCCCCGGCCTTGGCCGCGGCGTTCTCGACCATGGAAATTTGCGCCGTGAGATAAACCAGACCAAAGGCCGCCGCATCCTCGAACGGCATCATATCCGGAATTTTGTAGACCGCGCTGACTGGCGCCTGAATGCGGGTGGCAAAGGCGCCGTGGTGGCGTGATGTGAGCACGCGATCACCAACCTCGAAGCCGCTCACTTCCGCGCCAACCGCGCTCACGACACCCGCGGCATCGAAGCCCGGTATGAATGGGCGCGCGGGCTTGTGCTGGTAAAGGCCTTCAACTATGAGGACGTCGGGAAAATTGAGACTCATGGCGCGAGCGTCGATAACCACCTCGTCCGGTGCGGGCTCGGGATCCGCCAACTCCTCGATGGCATGATTTGCGTAGGGCGCGAATTCCTTGACGACGAGTGCGCGCATGGGGCCTCTCTCGAATTGGTTTAGACCAATGTCATCAATTCCAGCATATTTGCAGTGATGTGTCGTCAGATGAAGCGCAATTGGCGCGAAAGTTGTCCGGCCCGGCAACTGCGGGAATGATATCGGCCTCTACGACCTGTGATGAGCGGCTTGGTTCGCTGCTTCAGTCCTTCCGCCTCGTTTTCTCGCCTGGCACACGAACTTCGTCATCGGATTTGAGCAACCGGTCGACTACATGCTGGTTCCAATCTCCGAGCGGCGGCCCGAGGCTATCGATCTCGCCAGGTGTTTGCGAGAGCTTTGGTACCACGTTCGGCACGACAAGCTCGCCCAGCACGGCGTCTGCAACGCGAGCCAGAGTGCCGCGGGCGGCGAAGTGCGGATCGTCGAAGATATCGGCAATCGTGTTGATGGGCGCGCACGGCACATCCCCCTCGATGCACCGATTGACCACATCCGTGATTACAAGCGAACGCGCGAAACGCTCGACGACGCCGTCGATGAGTTCGCGGTCGTGCAGCCGGTCCGCTGTGTGCGGATGACTGTCCGCGAGGTCGGGCCGCTTCAAGACATTGCGAGCTAGACGATCCCACATCCGATCGCTGGTGCACGCGATCGCCACCCACTTTCCATCCGCGCAAGCGAAATGTCCGTGCGGGCAGGCGTTACGCGTGCTCAGACCCTCTGGCTCGCGCACGACGCCGAATTTGTCATAGAGCGGCGCGATCTCATCCAGCACGCGAAAGATCGACTCATAGAGCGCCACGTCGATCACCTGCCCGTGCCCTGTCTGCTCCGCCACGCGCAAGGCCATCAACACGCCAACGGCACCGAAAAGCCCTGACACATAGTCCGCGAGCGATGTGGATCCGGGCGTCACCGGTGGGCCGCCCGGCAGTCCAGCGAGATGAGTGAGGCCTCCGACGGCATGGGCGATGCGGGCAAATCCCGGTCGTTCCCGGTAGGGGCCATCTTGCCCGTAACCGCTGATCCTCAGCAGCACCAGGCTTGGATTAATTTCCGATAAGACGTCCCAGCCAAGCCCCCATTTCTCCAGCGTGCCGGGTCGAAAATTCTCCGCCACCACATCGGATCTCCGCACGAGCTCTTTGAATGTCGCCGCACCGGCCTGCGATTTCAGGTCGAGCGTCACGGAATGCTTGTTGCGCGCCTCGCTCAACCAGGCGAGTGTCATGTCGGGCTGATCTGTCGGCGTGCCGAAGCACCGCATTGGATCGCCGCCTTCGGGATGCTCGATCTTGATCACCTCGGCACCGAATTCGCCCATAATCGAAGCGGCGAACGGCGCGGCGATAAATGTCGCCAGATCAAGGACCCGAATTCCACTCATCGGCTTCATAGCGCCAATCCAGTTTTGCGTGTTGTTCTAGGATGTACGACCAGCCGAGCCAGACTGACAAGCCTCGCGCCAGATGATCGGCGTGACACTGGAAGCGCCAATCTCAAACCCCTCCGTGAAATTCGCTGAGCAAACGATTGATCGCCTCCGGCGCCTCGTACATTGCCCAGTGGCCGCAATCGTCGATGACCGCCAGTTCGGCGTCGGGCCTCATCTCGCGGCACTGGCGCTTGCGTTCCGCCAGGCTCGGATAGGCCGAGACATCGTGCTCGCCGTAGATGATCTTCACCGGACAGCGGACATGCTCCAGAAACTCGGGCAGTCGTCCGGACCAACTGAGCCGACGGGAATCGAAACGGGTTCGCTCAACATTCTGCATCTGCATGCCGACCGCTTGTTCATCGATCTTGGCCGTGTCCCAGATCATGAGCTTCGCCAGATTGCGTCGGTGCATTCCCCGCAGTTCGCAAACGAGCGGCTCTCGACCCAGCTCTACATGCAGTTTTTTCCTGCTCTCCAAACCGAGCGTCCCCGTCTTCGGCGCCGGAAATCCCGCAGTCCCAATGAGGCTGAGCGAAAAAACCTGCTTGGCAAGTTGTGCGGTGGTCGCTGCCGCTATCAGTCCACCGAAGGAAAATCCGGACAAGTGGAACCGCGGATGGCCGGCGCACGCCTCGGTCACTGTATCGACGACAAGGCGAAGATAGGCATCGTCGGAAACATCGCGCGCCACCGTTTCAGAATCGCCATAGCTCGGCGAGTCGATCGCGATGACGGTGAAATGCGCAGCGAGTGGACCGATATTGCGCGCCCAATGATTCCACGAGCCGGCCCCGCCATGAAACAGCACCAGCGGCTCGCCACTGCCGTGCACGCGATAAGCCACTCCGGTGCGCGCCCGCTCAAATCGATCGGCGAATTGCGGAGGCAGATTGAGCACCGATTAATCGTCCATGTGAAATATTTTGTTTAGTCCAGGTCGCCGCCGGGCCCCGTCAGGGCAGATTGTTCGCGCGCTCGATAGCGGCGCTCGATCCGCCAAGACGTATATCGCGTGACCGTGCCATAGGGAACTGAACAATTCAGCAACTCACGTCATGCGCGCCCCGTCGTGACGCGTGCGACGTTTTGCGAGGTTCGCTTAACACGTGGCCGTTTAGCGGTGATAACGTGGCCCGATCGATGAGCCAGTTGGCTGTCAAGCGCGTGTGCAAGAAAGTA
>JAUVMS010000118.1 GCA_030600135.1 Hyphomicrobiales bacterium
GGCTGATGGAGCCAAAAAGGTTTACCTCAGCACTCGCCAGCAATGCCAAGCGCCGCCGGCCCGCACAACGCAGAGACAGCGCTTCATTATCCAGTCAGCTCGTTGTCCCATAATTCGAGCGCAGCACGCTTTTCGTCGAAGAACTCATAATGAAAATAGACGTCATCGACGCTGCCGCGCTGGCGATGCCCGAGTAGCGCGCGCAGAACTTCCTTTTCCACGCCCAACCTCTGCAAGTGTGTCCCAATGGTCCGCCTAAGATCGTGCAGCGTGAATTGAAGCCCGGTTAGCGTGCTAAGGCGCCTATTCATATTACTGAAGCCGCTGATCGGAGTGCTCCCCGTGGTCGTGAATAGGTAACAACCGTTGCGTGGCAACGAGTGAATGATTTCCATCATTCTAGGCGTGAGCGGAATGACATGTGGTCTGCGTTGCTTCGTTTCGTCCTTTGGGATGGTCAATGTCCTTAAGTCGTCGATCCACGCCCACTCCGCTTCCGCCCACTCACCACGCCGGGCTGGTGAGAGCATCATCAGTCGCAGGTAATACGCAAATGGGTAGGTGCCCCAACGCGAGCCCCAAACATCAAGCGATTGCCAGACTTTCCTTGCTTCACTCATTGAGAGTACGCGGTCGCGCTTGACGTACTCGTATGCCGATGTTGCCTCGGTGAAATCGTTAGCCGCAATGAAGCCCTTGGGTTTTGCCCACTTCCAAAGCTTCTTGACCGTTAGTCGCACGTTTTCGCTAGCGCCAACCCCGCCCAAAGTTAGGTTGTCAACTTTGCGAATTCCCTCTGCGTTTTTGATCAGCCAAGCAAGGTCGGGTTCTCTAAGGCTGTTCGGTTCTTTGTCCCCCCAATAAGGCAGAACATGATGCTCAAATGTCCGGCGGTACTTTGCGATTGTGCCTACTGAGCGCTTGTTGTTGTGTTCTTCGAGGAACAGCTCGTAAAGTTCCCGCACGGTAAGGGCGCCGCGTTGTTTCATTGCCTCTTTGGGGTTAGCGCCAGCGGCCAGCAGTTCTCGAATGGCACAAGCTTTCGTGCGCGCCTCCGCGAGTCCTACGTGCGGATAGGGGCCGAGATCTAGCCGTTCGTATTTGCTAGAACCCTTCAGTCGATACCTTAGCTGCCAACGTTTCCCTATCTGCGGCCCCACCCGCAGCACAAGGCCAGCCCCATCATACAGCTCGCCGCGCTCTGTTGTGCGAAGCCGCCTGATCTTGGTGTCTGACAATTTCATGAAAAAATGCACCCCAACCTGCACCCCAAATTGTGGTGCGCAATTTGATTGAAGTGCCACAAGTATCTGATTCTATTGGAGCGGGCGATGGGATTTGAACCCACGACCCCAACCTTGGCAAGGTTGTGCTCTACCCCTGAGCTACACCCGCGTCCTAAAGGGTCACCGCCGCCAGGAGTGCGGCGGCTGGGTCCGTCTTATGGCGCAAAGCCTGTTGCATTGCAACTAATATGGTAAGGTACTATCAATAAAGTCTTGACACGGAACAGCATTGTCGATCGGGCGCGGTATGACTAGACTGAGAGTGCCCTACGACCCGCCAGCCATGCGTTCACCAACATAGTCATGCCAGCCACACGCCAAGAGCTTTTTGCCCGCCTCGACGCGCTTGGGATCGGCCATGAAACGGTCGAGCATCAGGCCGTCTTCACGGTCGAGGAAAGCGAGGCGATCCACAAGCACGAGCTGTTGCCGGGCGGACATACCAAAAACCTGTTCCTCAAGGACAAGAAGGGGCAGATCTTTCTCGTCGTTGCGCTCAATGACGCCGTGATCAACCTCAAGACATTGCACAGGCTCATCGATGGGACGGGACGCTTGAGCTTCGGCAAACCGGAATTGCTAGCGGAGGTGCTCGGCGTGCCGCCCGGATCGGTGACACCGTTCGCTCTTATTAACGACAGCGAACTCAGGGTTAATGTCATACTCGATCAGGCGATGATGGAGCATCAACAGCTCAACTATCATCCCCTCGAGAATACAGCTACAACCAACATTGCACGCGACGACCTCTTGCGGTTCATTGGGTCGTGCGGCCACAATCCTCGAATTTTGCAAGTGTGTGGCGAAGTTTACGACCAGACCGTCTAGCCCGTGTTCACAATTTGCACGGCGGGCCGGCGAAGGCGCAACACTGGGCCAGCGGGAGCAAGGACAGCATGACCGATTTGCCGATCATTGGTGGCGGACAGGCGAAGGGCGCCGGCGCTGCGGCCGACTTGATCAAGGAAGCGACGTCGGAAAGCTTTGTGCAGGACGTCGTCGAAGCGTCTCGTGAAGTGCCAGTGTTGGTGGATTTCTGGGCGCCTTGGTGCGGCCCCTGCAAGCAATTGACGCCGCTGCTCGAAAAGGTCGTGACGGCTGCCAAAGGCGCGGTGCGACTGGTCAAGGTGAATATCGATAAGGATCCTGCGATTTCCGGTCAGATGGGTGTGCAGTCTATCCCGGCGGTCTTTGCATTTCGTGACGGGCGCCCGGTCGACGGCTTCATGGGGGCGCTGCCCGAGAGCCAGATCAAGGCGTTTGTCGAGCGCATTGTCGGCACTGACGCGCTCGCTGGTCCCGAGGCAGAGATCGAGGCGGCGGATGCGGCGCGTGAAGCGGGCGATCTTCAGAGCGCCGCCGAAATTTACGCCAAGGCGCTTTCGGAAGATCGCACGAACGTGGATGCGCTTGCCGGTCTGGCACGCTGTTATATCGAAACCGGAGATTATTCCAAAGCCGAGCAAACGCTGGCTCTAGCGGCGAAGGATCAGCGAGATGCCGGTCCAATCGCCAGCGCCAGGGCCGCTCTCGAGCTTGGACTGAAGAGTGCCGAAACGGGCGATATCCAAGAACTCGAGCACAAGCTGGCGTCCGACACAACGGATCATCAGGCGCGGTTCGACTTGGCCATGGCACTCAATGCGCATGGTGATCGGGGTCGCGCCATGGAACAACTCTTTATGATTATCGAACGCGATCGAAGCTGGGACGAGGACGGCGCGCGTCGCCAACTGGTCGAGTTCTTCGAAGCTTGGGGATCGACTGACGAATTGACCATCGAGGGACGACGTCGGCTAAGTTCCATTTTGTTTTCATAGGCACGTGCTGGGGGACACGTACGCACTGGAGTAGATTCCATTTGGATGGAAGCTAGGCTAGAATGGCCAATTAGCTAGTGGAGGAATGGCCATAACAATCACGGAGCGGCATCACCATCTGAGCAGTCTGCCACGCCAGATTGCCGTGTTCCCCTTGCGAGGGGCGATCTTGTTGCCGCGCTCCGATCTTCCGCTCAATGTCTTCGAGCCGCGCTATCTGCAGATGATCGATGACGTGCTGGGATGCGGACGATTTCTTGGGATTATTCAGCCGGTTTCCAGCGGCATCCAGCATGGCGACGACACCCAATCGCCACCGGATAAGTCGACGGAACTCCGTCGCATCGGCGCAATCGGCCGGCTGACGACATTTCAAGAGACAGACGACGGCCGCTACATCATCTCGATCTCCGGTATCGCGCGATTTCGCGTTGTCGACGAGGTCGATACCAACGACCCATATCGAATTTGCAATGTCGATTATTCGTCCTTTGTCGACGATCTCGTAGCGAGACTCGGTGAGGACGATGTCGACCGCGCGCATCTGTTGAAGGTCCTCAAAGACTATTTGAAGGCGAACGATTTCGACGTCGATTGGCAGGCTATCGAAAATGCCTCGAACGAGTTTCTGGTGAACTCGCTTTCGATGATCAGTCCATACGGTGCGGAAGAAAAACAGGCATTGCTTGAAGCAGCGGACCTCAAAGAACGCTCAGAGGTGCTCATTGCCTTGGCGGAAATGGACCTCGCCGCACCCGACGACGGCTGCAGTTCGGCAATTCAATGACGAGACCATAGAAGATGACCGAAGATACCATTTCCGAGACCGATCCGAAGCTGCTTGAAATCTTGGTGTGCCCACTCACCAAGACGCAATTGGAGTATGATCGCGAGGCGCAGGAGCTCATCAGTCGAGCGGCGGGGCTCGCCTATCCGATCCGGGACGGCATACCGGTGATGTTGCCGGAAGAAGCGCGCAAGCTCGATGACGAGGCGGGCCCGGAGAGTAAAGAACGCCGCGACGAATAGAGGTCGCGCGGCCATCCGTCACGCGAATCCCCGGTTAGGCATGCGCTGCCAAGCGGGGTAACGGACGCTCGTTTATTGGCAGATGGATGAGCGCGGCCAAAAGGCCCAAGACGACACCGGCCCACCATACCATATCGTACGAACCGGTACGGTCGTACAGGTAACCGCCGAGCCAAATGCCGGAAAAACTCCCGATCTGATGGCTGAAGAAAACGATCCCGAAAAGCGTCGCCATGTAGCGCGCGCCAAATATCTGGGCGACGATGCCGGTCGTGAGCGGGACCGTGGAGAGCCACAGCAACCCCATCACCGCTGCAAAGAGATAAATGGTGAATTCGGTTTTTGGGGCCAGCATGAGCGCCGCGATGGTGATCGCCCGCATGAAGTAGATGAAGCTCAGGCTCGACTTTTTGCTCCACCACTGACCGGCGAGGCCTGAGAGAAACGAACCTGCGATATTGAACAGACCGACCAGTGCTATGGCATAAGCACCGATCTCGGGCCTCAGGCCCAAATCTTTGACGTAGGCCGGGAAGTGCACCGTGATGAATGCGACGTGGAAGCCACAAACAAAGAAGCCGATGGTCAGCAATACGTAGCCCTGATGGCCGATGGCTTCGCGAAAAGCCTCGCCGATGGTCTGCTCGGCAGCGGCCATGGCGGGATCGGTCAAATCTCCCCTTGGCAAAGACAACGCGAACGGGATTATCAGCAGCGACGTGCCGGCGAAAACAAGGAGCGCGTCCTGCCATCCGAAGTTGGCGATGAACGCTTGTGCCATCGGAGAGAAAATCACCTGACCGAGCGAGCCGGCAGCGGTGCCGAGGCCAAGGGCCCATGAGCGTCGTTCAGGCGAGACAACTTTCGCCATGGCGGCCAGCGCGATGGAAAAGGCCGTGAACGACACGCCGAGCCCGGTTAGGACGCCACCGGTCAAGTGCAGAGCCATCCCAGTTTCGGCGTGCGCCATGCCCCATATGCCCGCGGCATACATTATCGCGCCAAATGCCAGGACGCGGGCTGGGCCCCATTTATCAGCCAAGACACCGGCAATCGGCAAGCCCGCTCCCCAGAGCAAATTCTGAATAGCCAGCGCGAGGGCAAATGTCTCGCGATCCCAACCACGAGCGGTGGTCATGGGCTCGAGGAATATGCCAAAGCTCGAGCGAATGCCGAAGCCGATGAGCGCAATAATGCAGCCGGCGAGGATCACGACAAGGGGACTGGCAAGGACCGACCGTTGCGCGACTTGAGTTCGCGTCGACATCTCACAAACTCCGATACTCAAGTGCGCGTGTTATCGAAAAGACAGCACGACTGGACCTGAGGGTCAAATTTCAGTATTATTGTGTACTTGCACTAGTGTAATTACACGTATATGTCAACTTGCAATGTCCGATGAGCTAAAAACCATGAGCGATGCACGAACGAGCCGGCAATTGGCCTGCACGTGCGCCCGGCTGAGGCGAACGGCCCGACAGGCCACGCGGTTTTACGATGTTGCGCTCAGGCCCGTTGGCCTGCGGCTCACGCAGTTTTCGATCCTCGCCAACCTGGAGCGATCCGAGGGCTTGACGGTGACGCGCTTGTCGGGGCTCTTGGGGCTCGAGCGCACGACGTTGACGCGCAATCTCAAACTATTGGACACGGCCGGCTGGGTCGAAATCGGCAAGGGACAAGACAATCGCAGCCGCAAGGTTGCATTGACACCGCGCGGTCGGGCCAAACTTGCCGAGGCGCGACCTCTTTGGCGGTCGGTCGAGGAAGATTTTCGCCGGGCGATTGGACCACAAACGGCTGAGCAGTTGATTGAGCTGCTTGACGGTGCCTTTCGAGATACCCCACGGGCTTGAGTTGGGATCGCTCGTCCAGTGGTCCTTGTGCTGCCGTTGCCTTGTTACACCCGCTCACCGCGCAGCAGTTTTGGCACGTCGCCCGTGAGACCTGCGGCTTCTTGGACGAAAAAGCGTTTGAGGCCGGGCATCCTGTCGACAAGGCCGAGGCCGACGTCGCGGGCGGTTCGCACCAGGGCAACGTCATTGGAAAATAGACGGTTGATGCCGTCAAAGGTGAGGCCCGAGACGAGCGAGTCAAAGCGGCGCCAGCGTTGATAGTGCTCGAGGTGGGCACCAGCGCCAATGTCGAGGCCTAGGCGCTGGGCATCAATGATGACTTCGGTTAGTGCCGCCACGTCGCGCAACGCGATGTTGAAGCCTTGGCCGGCAATGGGGTGGACACCGTGGGCCGCATCGCCGACGAGCACCAGACGATCGGCGATGAAGCGCCGGGCAACGGATAAGTCCAGCGGCCAGGCCGCTCGCGGACCGGCAAGGTCCAGCGCGCCCAATCGATGGCCAAAGCGTTGCTCGAGTTCCTGCAGGAATTCGGCGTCGTCGAGATGCATGATGCGGTCGGCTTCAGTGCGTTCCTCGGTCCAGACCAGTGACGACCTGTTGCCGGGCAGCGGCAGAATTGCAAAAGGGCCCGCCGGTAGGAAATGCTGAACGGCGCGACCGTTGTGCGGTTTTTCATGGGTCACGGTGGTGACGATGCCGGATTGATCGTAGGACCAAGCGACGGATTTTATTCCCGCCAATTTTCGCAGGTGCGATCGGCGACCGTCGGCGGCAACCAACAGCTTGGCATCGAGTTTTTGCGCAGACGCCAGCTCCAGGTCAACGTTTGAGGCTGTTGGATGGTAATTGGTGATGCCTTGATCGATATGGAGCGCGATCTCGGGATCGTTCGACAAGGCCTCGAGCAAAGCTTGTTTGAGGTGGCGGTTTTCGACGACATGGGAGGCGGCGTCACCGTCATCGAGTGTGTTGTCGTAGTGGAGAAAAACCTGGCGGAGCGGCGATTCGAGTTTGCCGTCGGTTATGTCGATCTCGGTTATCGGCTGGGCGCGCGGCGCGAGATGCTGCCAGATCCCAAGCACTTCGAGAAGATTGCGCGAGGCGGCGGAGAGCGCGGAGGCACGGCCATCCGCGTCCGGGTTGGCACTTTGGCGCGGATCGACGCGGTCTACGAGGGCGACGCCGAGCGAACGGTTGGAACTCGATCGCAAGGCCAGCGCCAGCGCGAGACCAGCAAACCCCGCGCCTGCAATGATGACATCGGAATTAGCCATGGCGCTGTTCCCAAATACCTTGCTGGCGGACAGTTGTTGCACGGCCGACGGTCGAAACGATGCCGCCAGCTTGACTTCTCGTTTGCAGTCCCGTCTGCTCGCGACAATCTCAAATCGGCCCTCAAGCCCATCACGCGAGCATATCATGGCCCAAGATAAGTCATCCGCCCTGTCGAACCTGCTCGACATACTGGACCTGGAAACGTTGGAGTTGAACCTGTTTCGTGGCCGCAGTCCGCAAGTGGGTTGGCAACGTGTCTACGGCGGGCAAGTGATCGGGCAAGCGTTTGTAGCGGCGACGAGGACCGTGGCGCAAGACCGCACCGCGCACTCACTTCATGCCTACTTTCTGCGGCCTGGCGATCCAGCGGTGCCGATCATTTACGAGGTGGACCGGATTCGCGATGGCAAGAGCTTTGTGACGCGCCGGGTCATTGCGCTGCAGCATGGCGAGGCAATCTTTTCCATGTCGGTGTCGTTCCATAAGGCGGAAGAAAGCTTTGATCATCAGGCGCCTCTACCAGACAACATCCCGGCGCCAGAGGACGTGCCCAGCGAGCAGGAACTCATGGATCGCTTTCTCGACAAATTGCCGGCCAACATGCGCAGCTATTGGGAACGCGAACGGCCGATTGAAATGCGTGTGGTCGAGTTTTCTCGCTACTTTTCGCGGGAGTCGGCCGAACCAGTTCAGCACGTCTGGATCCGGGCCAATGGTGAACTGCCCGACAATACGGCATTGCACCAATGCCTGCTCGCCTATGCATCGGACTTCACATTGTTGGATACGGCGCTCATCGCCCACGGCAAATTTCTCTACGATCGCGACATTCAACTGGCCAGTCTCGACCATGCGCTATGGTTTCACCGACCGTTCCGGGCGGATGACTGGCTGCTCTACAGCCAGGACAGCCCATCAGCGCACGGCGCAAGAGGATTTTGCCGCGGAACGGTGCACGCCCAGGACGGCACTCTGATCGCCTCGGTCGTGCAAGAAGGCCTCCTGCGACAGCGGGCCTCAAAGTATGTGCCGAAGTGATAGGCAGACAATATTCTTTGCCTATTTAATAGGCATTACCACTTTGTTAAATCTCTCAGCCGTCGTATTGAATTGACGATTTATGGTTTAATTTCAATAGCTTATATCTAATTTCGTGAACTGGCACAGCTCTTGATGATGTATCGGCACTCGTTCGCGTCAGCCGATGGCGGATGAGTACTCGAGCGTGTGGTGCGGCGTCCAGCGGCGTTGGCTGCCGGACCACACATCACAAGGGGATGCGATATGAAACTGGTAATGGCCGTCATAAAGCCGTTCA
>JAUVMS010000230.1 GCA_030600135.1 Hyphomicrobiales bacterium
GCGATATTGGCGGCCAGCTCCGCACCAGTGATGCCGGCAGCAAATTCGCGGTCATGGCCATCGGGAAACGTAATTTTGATGTCAGACATGTCACTCTCGGCCTTGCTGGCCGCCTCTCACTCACTGCCTACCAAGCAGGTAAGATGGTTCATTGGGGTGCGTCGCGGCGCACCCGGACAGGCGCTCTTCTAGCCGCTTCCGCGTGACCTGTCACGAGACTTGCGAAAAGCGCGACATGCACTTTGGAAATCTCAGTGCAACATCGGCTGAACCGATCCACGGGCGATCGGCGAAATTCAGCTCCCGGATTGGCACGACCGGACTCCAAAGGGTTTGGCCTAGGATTTAGATCCGGGCTCCGGATCGTGCCCCCTCCAGCGACCGTACCGCCAAGGCGCGAACGGGTGGTGCACCTCCCTTAGGTCGGGCACCGGATCGTAGCCACTTGTTCCCCAGGGATTACACCGCGCGAGCCGCGAAAGTGCCAGCCAACTGCCTTTCCAAGCCCCGTTTCGATCAATGGCTTCGAGCGCGTACTCAGAACATGTCGGCAAATGCCGGCACGACCAGCCGACGAACGGCTTCAACGTCCAGCGGTAGAGGTGGATCGGCGCTGTGACCAGGACTTTGGCCGTGCGCTCAATAAGTTGCATCTACCTGATTTCCGCTTGCGTCCTTTCCCCGACGAACGGGTTGTTCCGGCGCTCCTCGCCGATTGTCGATCCCGGACCATGCCCGCAGATGAACCCGATCTCATCGCCCAGTGGAAACAATTTTGTACGCACCGCATCGATCAAAGCCGGACCATCGCCATAGGGAAAATCCGTCCGCCCGATTGAGCCTTGAAACAACACATCTCCCACCAATGCGAACCCGAGCTTGCGATCGACGAAAACGAGATGGCCGGGCGTATGACCAGGACAATGGAATACATCGAATGTGAATGGCCCGACGGCAACCGTGTCCCCTTCCTCGAGCCAGGTATCCGGCAACACGTCGCGCCCGCTGGAAATACCGTAGGCCTTGCATTGCGCCGCGAGCGATTGCAGCAAGAACTTGTCGCGCAGATCCGGCCCCACGATCGGCACGTCCAGGCGCTCCTTGAGTTCTGCCGCGCCGGCGGCGTGATCCACGTGGCCATGGGTCAGCAAAATCTTTTCGATCTTGGCGCCGGTCTCACCGAGAGCCGCAACAATTTGATCGACATCACCACCTGGATCAACAACGGCGCCGACCTTGGTCTCGTCGTCCCAGATCACGGCGCAATTCTGTTGCAGCGGCGTAACGGGAATGATGGCAGCTTTGAGCGTGGGCATATTTGTTTCAACCAGCTGGCGTTCTTGTCGGCGCACGATCGCCGGGATCTGGGCGATCCTAATTCGCCAATGCTGTAGCCTGGCCGCACGGGCGACGCAATCGGCATTAGTCAAGTTTGCTGGAAGCAGATCCGCCCACATCATGTCACAGCCCAGCCATGATAACGCCGCGACCAATTCGTAATACAACAATGGAACTGAACCATATCTGTCTGAGTTTGCGCCGGATGGGATGGCGTGTGTGCCAAACCAGGCGGTCTAACTATCGGGTCTGCGATGCGAAATCTATTTGCCGTCCTCCTTGCCATCATCGTTTTTACCGCGACGGTCGTGATCATCAACACCCAAGGCGGCGGACCCGAGGCTGCCTTTAGCTTCGACATTCGAGATGCAGTCGAGCGGCTCGAGGCTATGCTGACAGAGCAAATCGCATTTGTCGGCGAGGACCACGGCATTCAGGTCCCCGGTATGGCGACAATTACTATAGCGGCGTTTGGACTGTCGCTGCCGGCCCTCTTCGCATACACGCTGTTCGGGCGCATAAGGCGCTAACCTGCTGGAGCACCACCACCACGCCCAATCCACGTTTGCTAACGGCTTGCGCAACGGCGCAGTAATGCGCTACGCAGCGTGCTGATCGTTTGCCGGAGGGCTCCATGGAAAGCGCACAAATCTGTCTTGAACTTCGCTACTTGGTCTACACCAGCATCTTGCTGCTCGTCCTCTGGATGCCATACATTTTGGTACAGCTTTTTGGTGTCGGTCCGGGCAAAGCGCTGAGCTCTCCGGAAGACGGCGTAGCGGCACCGAAGTGGACTTCTCGATGGAAGCGAGCCCATTACAATCTGGTGGAGAATATTGTTCCCTTTGCAGTCGCTGTTACTGCCGGCGAACTACTCAATATTCACAATGGCGTCACGGCGGCCTGTGCAATGATATTTTTCTGGGCACGTGTTGTGCATCCTTTTGCCCAAGCACTTAATATTTGGGGATTACGCACGGTTATTTTCGCAATTGGTTCAATATCTACACTGGTTTATTTGATAACAATTTTGATGGCAGCGACCTAATCATTGTTTTTTTTAGCTGCCGCATACAGCACATCTTCGATGGCGCAACCCTCAGATATTGCAGCGTTTCTTACTGTCAACTATTCTAATTGCTAAGTTGCAGATCGTCGGTGCCACAAAATCGTCACTTGCCGAACACCCCAAAATTGCCGTAACTCATCGCCGTTCGGGCGGCCCCCATAGGACCCGGCGAAAGCGACTGACATGAAAGATCAAGCAAACCAAGTTTGCCTGCGAATGCCACCCTTTCCCGTCTCTGGAATGACTGCCTCGAGCCCGGCGCCCGGACGCCGGGAGCCAATACCCAATCCCATGACGGGAAGGAGACTTGCCAAATGCGCCAACAAGGCATCGTAAAGTTTTTCAACGCTCAGAAAGGCTACGGTTTTATTACACCGGATGAAGGTGGAAAAGACGTTTTCGTCCATATATCTGCAGTCGAACAATCAGGCCTACCAGCCCTCGACGAAGGCATGCGCCTGTCCTTTGAGACCGAGCAAGATCGTCGCGGCAAGGGACCGAAGGCAGTCAATCTCGAAGTCGTCGGCTAATATCCGCATTCGAGATCGTCGCGACCACATCAGCGACCTTTGAACATCGGCGCGCGCTTTTCTGCAAATGCGCGCCGTCCCTCCTCATAATCGGCACTATCGAAGCACGCCTGCGTGATCCGCTCGAGATCCGTCCAGTCGGGCGCCGCGGGATTTCGCGCAAGTTCGTCAACCCCTCGCTTGGCGGCAACGACCGAGAGCGGCGCATTCGCAGCAATCGTCAGTGCAAGCTCACGTGCCGTTTCGCCGACCAACTCGTCACCGACCACGCGGCCGACGAGCCCCATTCGCGCCGCATCAACTGCACCGTAGCGCCCGCCAGTAAATAAGATCTCCTTGGCGACGGCTGGCGTCACCGCGTTCAACAGCGGCCTGATCCAGCGGGCATTGAAACCGATACCGAGCTTGACGGCGGGAATCGAGAACTGAGCGCCTGCACCAGCGACACGCAGGTCGCAACAAAGCGCAAGCTCCAACCCACCGCCGAAGCAATAGCCGCGAATGGCGGCAACCGTCGGCTTTGCGCACGATGACAGCGCATCAAAGGCCTCGTTGTTGAGGCGATCGTAGTTTTGCGAGGCAGTGCCTGAACGTGCCTGATCGAACTCCGAAATATCGGCACCGGCCGAAAACGCCTTGTCACCGGCACCCGTTACAATGAGGACACGCACCTCATCATCGTCTTCTGCGGCCCTGACAAGCCCCGGCAACGCCGACCACATATGCGTATTGAGCGCATTGAGCCGCGCCTGGTTATCGAATGCTAGCCGTCTGATCCGGCCGTCGGCCCTAACAGTAATTCGCCCGTCCGGCATCACTCGCCTCCCAAAACCCCAATTGCTCGACAAAACCACCCGTGGGCCATCATCGGCCTGCTGCCACTCCACAAGGCTGAACGATCAGCCTAACCCGCCCTTCCCACGAATCCTTCACAAACTTATGGCAAGTGCTGGCCAGGCGATGGTTGACGAGAGATGTCTCTGCACCCACGTATCTGCTAGGATACGAGAGTACCGATCACCTGTAGCCGACAATTTTAGACGGAGAGATCCAGGGATGTCACATCAAGGCCAAGCAAGTTCGGAGCCGAAACTGGCTCTGTGTGACCCGATTTGGACCCGGATACGCGCAGAGGCCAGCGAGGCATCGAAAAATGAACCGGCGTTGGCGGGCTTTTTGTTTGCTACGATCCTGAACCACGACAGTCTTGAAAAAGCGATCTGTCATCGCTTGGCGCAACGCCTCACACACCCAGATGTCGATGCCGGCCTGCTGTTCGACACATTCGACAAGCTGGTTGAGTCCAATTCAGGGTTGGTTGAGCTCTTTCAAAGCGATCTGATCGCGGTCTATGATCGCGATCCGGCGTGCCATCGCTTCATTGAGCCGCTGCTCTATTTCAAGGGCTTTCACGCGCTTCAGACCCAACGCTTCGCCAGCAGACTTTATGAGGCCGGCCGCAAGGACATGGCGTTTTATCTGCAAAGCCAGGCCTCGCGATCGTTCTCGATCGACATTCATCCAGCGGCACGGATTGGCAGCGGCATTTTCATCGACCATGGCCATTCAATCGTCATTGGCGAGACGGCGGTCGTTGGCGATGACGTTTCCATTCTCCACAACGTCACGCTTGGCGGCACTGGCAAAGAATCGGGCGACCGCCATCCCAAGATAGACTGTGGCGTACTGCTCGGCGCCGGAGCCAAGGTTCTTGGCAACATCACCGTCGGCTCTTGTTCACGCGTTGCTGCCGGCAGCGTGGTTCTCAGTGATGTTCCACCGAAAAAGACGGTCGCCGGTGTGCCCGCCCGTATTGTCGGCGAAGCCGGTTGCAGTGAACCGTCGCTCACCATGAACCAAATGCTCGAGGTCTATGACACCGCGAAAGCCGAATAACAGTTTCCCGTACTGCGACAGAACTCCTTGTCAAGGTTGCACGACCGACCGGTGAACTGGTAAGCAAGCCCGTCGGCGGGTTCATTCGCTTTCAATTGAGTGACACTCGCCGTCGAGCCTCGCAAAGAGGCACGTGCAAGGATGACGCGACGAGGAAGACTTCCGTGACACGCGATGAGATCACCCGCTTGCAGCGCTTCCTGCAAAAAACATTTCGCCTGGACACGATCGAAATACGCCAGTTGCCCCGCAAGGACGACATGGTTGAGGTCTACATTGGCGACGAATTCATCGGCCCAATTTACCGTGTGGACGACGAGGACGATGGTGACATCTCCTACGACTTTCGCATGGCGATCTTGGATTACGATCTCCAAGAGGCTTAGGGCGTACCGGCTCGCCACTAGTCAGCGATAGCAATCGACGATCAGCTTGTCGATCTGGTGAGGTTGCAGCCGGCCAATCGACAATTCCGGACGCTGCTTGCCCCTGCGCAAAATCAACTACGGGGTCTACCTAGGCACGTCCATTGAGTGCTGGCATGGCTCTTGCGCTGATTGGCGTCATCTGCAACCGATGACAGGGGCGGGCGGATGGACGCACCATTTTGGGCTTGGGGCTACAGCACGGCAGTCGGTTTCGTCTGCGCCGCGCTGACGGCCATCGGCTACGAACTCACCACACGTCGACCCCTCACATTCAGCATCGAGGACAGTGAGCGCTCCACTTTGCCACTCAGCCTCATATTCTCGCTGCCCTTGCGACTTGCAGCCGGCCCCATGCTTGTCGCTCGCGCCATGGTCGCCCCGAGCCGTTCGTCGGCTGGGATTCTGGTCCTCGTATTGCTCGCCGCAGCCTGGAGCTTCTGTCTGGGTGTCCTCTTTGTCGCATCGCTCATCCCTCCTGCCAGCTGATCACGCGGGCGCCACGCCACAGCCCATCGCAAGGTTGACATGTTCGCCGACAGGCCCCTTCCTTTCCTGCAAACGCCACGCAAGTGCACCTAGCGCCACTGAGTGACAGCACCCGCGTGCGCAACTCCTTGATCCCTCATGTCTTAATTAGTCCTCAAAGGCCAATGAGTATCACTGAGTAGGCGGTGGGCGCTGTGTTGATATTTGTAGCAATCCCGCCACCGTACACGGTTCATCATGTTGAAATTAGTCCAGGGACTAATTGGGGA
>JAUVMS010000085.1 GCA_030600135.1 Hyphomicrobiales bacterium
GCATCGTCGGTCATGGTCAAGGTTTCGACCGTCAGATCGTCAACTTCCTTGCTCGAATAATTGCCCGAGTTGTATTGGCCGCGACCAGTTTCCTTGTTCACCGTCATGGCCAGAAACTCATAGAAGTTCGCCGAATCCTCGGTATCGGAATGCCAACCGATCATCATGATGTCGGCGGCACGCTCATCGAACTTCGGCCAGTATTGGGCCTTGGGCATGGTGGTGAGATCAACCTTGATTTTGATCTTGGCGAGCATCGCCGCCACCGCTTCGGCAATCTTGTAATCGTTCACGTAACGATTGTTGGGTGCCATCATGGTGATGGAGAACCCGTTCTCGAGGCCGGCTTCCTTCATGAGTTCCTTGGCCTTGGCGAGATCGAAGCGCGGCTTCAAACCGTCGTTGTAGCCAAGATAGCCCTTCGGGCTCATTTGGGCGGCGGCGGTGCCGAAGCCCTTCATGATCTTCTCGACGATGCCTTCGTTGTTGATGGCATGGACGATGGCCTGGCGGACCTTGGGGTTCTTGAACGCCTCGACGCGGTCTTGGTTCATCTGGAATGTGATGATCCGTGTTCCGGTCATGGTGATCAGTTCGGTCTTGTCGTTATTGCGGATGCGCTCGAGATCAGTCGGTGGCACCGGTGCAATAAAGTCCACATCGCCTGAAAGCAGTGCGGCCACACGGGTCGGAGCCTCTTTGATGGGCGTGAAGACGATCTCTTGCACGTTGCCCTTGGAGTTCTTGTCCCAATAGTCGGCGAACCGCTTGAAGACCACTTTGACGCCCTGTTCACGACTTGTGATTGTGAACGGTCCTGTACCCGAGGCATTCGCTGAGGCAAAGGAATCACCGTGTTTGACGATTTCGGCCTTGTCTTTGCCGCGCTCGTCCTTGCCCGAGTAGAATTTCGAATCCATCGCGAAAATGTAGGTCGCATTGTGCAGGACCAGCGGGAACGGGCCGGAGGTGACAATGTCGACGGTGTGGTCGTCGACAACCTTCATTTCCTTGAACGGCTCGAAGATGCCCTTGAAGTCCGGACTTGCCTTGAGCCGGTCAAACGTCCACTTGACGTCGGCTGCGGTGAGTTCATTTCCCGAGTGAAACTTGACGCCCTTGCGCAACTTGAAGCGCATGGTGGTGTCGTCAACGCGGTCCCAGCTTTCAGCAATGCGGCCCTCGAACCCCAGGTCCTTGGTCCAACGCACCAATGGATCGAAGATCATATGTGACAGCTGCAACGTACCGCCGGACAACTGCTCGTGCGGATCGAGCGAGACCGGGTCGGCGTCATAGGCCATTTTCAACGTCTGGGCTTGCGTCAGCGCCGGCGCAGCCAAAAGCGCCACCGCGGCGAAAGCCGCTGTTAACAAGCGTTTCATGGACGATCCCTCCTTTTCGCTTGGTTGGCCTCCGAAGCCGGAGGCGATGCTCTTAAAAAAATCGATTATGGACGAAAGCGCAAGCACTCAAGCTTAGCTCGCAACATTTGGCCCTGAAATCTTGTCGCTTGACAATCCAGATCGACATGAGCCAGGTGCAATCAGTCGTTTCGGCGCGATTGTGCTCTGGTGCTCTCGCAAGAAACCTTAGTCACTCCATATGAATGTACCCAGCAATCATGATCCCTGCGTCAGTGCGCCAGGCTGAATAGATCCACATGCAACGCGCAATCACAGCATTGAAGGACAACAGCATGGCGGCAATCGCATTGATGTGCGTTGCGGTCTTTTGTTTCTCCTTGCTGGATGCTAGCGCAAAAATGCTCGTCGGGGTGATGGGATTGCCAGTCGCGGTCGTTATATGGATGCGATTTGTTGTTCACGGTGTTTTGAATGTTGTGATCATGGGGCCGCATCGTCTGGCGCGGCTGATGGCGTCCTCCAAGCCCGGCCTACAGCTCTTGAGAGCGCTGTTGCTATCCGGGGCGACACTGTTCAACTTCTTCGCCATCAAGCACCTGCAATTAGACCAAACAGCCGCGGTCTTCTTTCTGACGCCACTCGTCGTGGCGGCGCTGGCTGGGCCGCTGCTCGGCGAATGGGTCGGGTGGCGCCGACTGCTGGCCATCATGACGGGATTTCTCGGCGTCCTCTTGGTCATGAGGCCGGGATTCGGCGGCATCCATTGGGCCATTGGTTATTCGTTCTGCTCGATGTTTTCATACGCGCTCTATTCCATATCAACGAGATACTTGGCGGCCCATGACCCGTCCGAGGTTACACAGTTCTATTCCCCGATCGCCGGGATTGTTTGTTTGGCTCCGTTTGCGCTTGCGAGCTGGCAATGGCCGACGGAACTTGCCCATTGGTTGTTGTTGATGTCGATCGGGGTGTACGGCGCGTTCGGGCACTGGTTGCTCATTCTCGCCCACCGGCAGGCGCCAGCGCCGACGCTTTCGCCCTTCACCTACACAGGGCTCGTTTGGATGACCGTGTTTGGGTTTTTGTTCTTTGGCGACGTGCCGGATGTGTGGACATTGGCCGGCGGCCTTATCGTGATCGGCTCGGGCCTTTACTTGCTCTATCGCGAACGCCAGCGAGGAGCGGTCAGCTAGTTTGGTAACGACGCTTGATATCGGCTGAAAACGTGTCGAAGCGCTCCTCGGAGATGGCCTGGCGGATGCCGGCCATGAGTTCCTGATAAAACTGCACATTGGCCCAGGTGAGCAGCATGGCGCCGAGATATTCGCCGCATCGCATCAGGTGGTGGAGATAGGCGCGGGAATAGTCGCGCGCTGCCGGGCAGGCGCTTTTCGGGTCGAGCGGTCTCGGGTCGTCGGCGTGACGAGCGTTGCGCAAATTGAGCCGACCCTCCCACGTGAATGCTTGGCCATGGCGACCGGACCGCGTCGGCAAGACGCAATCGAACATATCAATGCCGCGGGAAACCGCCTCGACGAGATCGACCGGGGTGCCGACGCCCATCAGATAGCACGGCTTTTCCGTTGGCAGACAGGGCGTCGTCAAAGCCAACGTTTCAAGCATTTTCACCTGCCCCTCGCCGACAGCGAGACCGCCGATCGAATAGCCTGGAAAATCCATCGCCACGAGGGCCGCGGCCGAGCGTTCCCGCAAGTCCGGGAAGGTGCTTCCCTGGACGATGCCGAAAAGTGCCTGGCCGGGGTTGGCGCATTTGCGAAAGGCGCGTTTGCTGCGCTCGGCCCAACGCAGCGATAGCTCCATCGAGGCCTCGGCCTCTTTGTGGCTTGCCGGAAAGGGCGTGCACTCGTCGAACTGCATTTGAATATCGGCACCCAAAAGACATTGGATCTCGATGGACCGCTCGGGCGAGAGTTCGTGGGTGGAGCCGTCGATGTGGGACTGAAATTTGACGCCCACCTCGGTGATCTTGCGCAGTTTGGCGAGCGACATGACCTGAAAGCCGCCCGAATCCGTCAGGATCGGCCCCGGCCAGTTCATGAACCCGCGCACCCCGCCGAGGGCGGCAACCTGCTCGGCACCCGGGCGCAGCATCAGGTGATAGGTATTGGCGAGGACAATGTCGGTGCCGGATGCCTTGACCTGGTCGGGATACATCGCCTTGACCGTCGCGGCGGTGCCGACCGGCATGAAGGCGGGCGTGCGGATGACACCGTGCGGCGTGGTTATGGCACCGAGGCGGGCATCGCCGTCCCTGGCTTTCAGTTCGAAGGAAAACTTAGCGGTCATGGCCAGTGTTTTGGCATGGATGGAGCAGGCATGCATCGCCAAATGAATAGAACCGATAATGCTCTGCTATGGCGTGGGCGTAGGCCGATTGCATGGTCTCGAGGCCCGAGAATGCGGCAACCAGCATGTACAATGTCGAGCGGGGCAAGTGAAAGTTGGTCAGCAGAAGGTCGACGGCACGAAAGCGATAGCCGGGGGTGATGAAGATGTCGGTTTCGCCTGTAAATGGCTGAATTGCACCCTCGTCATTGGCGGCCGACTCGAGGAGGCGCAGTGATGTTGTACCAACGGCGACGATGCGATTGCCGGCGCGGCGCGCGTGGTTGAGTGCATCGGCCGTCTCCGCGCTCACTTGGCCCCATTCGGCGTGCATTTCATGGCCCGTGGTGTCGTTGCTCTTAACGGGGAGGAAGGTCCCGGCGCCGACATGAAGCGTGACGAAATGGTGGGAAATGCCGCGCGCCTCCAACTCACGAAAGAGGGCCTTGGTAAAGTGCAGCCCTGCGGTCGGCGCGGCGACGGCCCCCTCCTGACGCGCATAGATGGTCTGATAGTCGCTCCTGTCGTTCGTGTCGGCCTGGCGCTTGGAGGATATGTAGGGCGGCAAGGGTGTCTCCCCCACCGCGGCGACGGCCTCGTCGAGGCTTCCACCTGCGAGGTCGAAGGCCAATTCCACCTCGCCTCCGTGACCACGGGCCATCACCGTTGCATCGAGGGCGCCCATGAGGCAGGCGGAATTGCCGTGACCGAAGCTCACCCGATCGCCCGGTTTGAGACGCTTGGCCGGCCTGGCGAAGGCGCGCCAATGGCTGGCGTCGACGCGTTTATGCAGCGTCACGGCGATATGGGCGATGTTGCCGTTGCGTGTGCGCGTGCCTTTGAGTTCGGCCGGAATGACCCGGGTGTCGTTGAAAACAAGGGCATCGCCGGGGCGCAAGAAGCGGGGCAGGTCGCGCACGACCAAATCGTCGCGCGGCGGCTCACCTTGCGGACGCACCACCAGCATCCGCGCCCCGTCGCGCGGGACGGCCGGCCGCAGCGCGATGCGGTCTTCCGGAAGCTCAAAGTCAAAAAGGTCGACGCGCATTTTTTGTGCGTTGGATTATTCCCCGGCCGATGCGCGAGCCGCAGTCACGAAGCGATTGGGCGGGGAGGTTTTTGATTCCGACGAACACGCCCACCTAGCCGGTCGAGCCAACATCAGCGGCGAGGCGGAGGCTGACGATCTTGTCGGGGTCGGACACGGGCTCGCCGCGTTTGATTTTGTCGACGTTCTCCATGCCCTCGATGACCTTGCCCCAAACGGTGTATTGGCGGTCGAGAAAACTGGAATCGTCAAAGCAGATAAAAAACTGACTGTCGGCGGAATTGGGACTGGCCGCCCGCGCCATGGACGTGGTGCCACGAACATGAGGCTCGGCATTGAACTCCGCGGCGAGCTTTTGGCCAGAACCACCGGTGCCGGTCCCATTCGGGCAGCCAGTTTGGGCCATGAAGCCTTCGATTACGCGGTGAAAAACAATACCGTCATAGAATTTTTCGCGGGCCAGCTGCTTGATGCGGGCGACATGATTGGGGGCCAAGTCGGGGCGCATTTCAATGACAACGCGGCCTTGCGTGGTCTCGAGAATGAGGGTGTTTTCAGGGTCCTTGATATCGGTCATGGCTGTCTCTCGGTTGTCTCTTTTCGCCTGGTCACGCGCTAGCCTTTTGCATCGGAGGCGAGTTGCATGCGAAGGATTTTGTCGGGTGCCGGAACGATGCCGGAGCCGGGGGCGCCTTTCTTGATGGCGTTGACGTGTTCCATGCCTTCAACCACCTGGCCCCAGACCGTGTACTGGCCTTTTAGGTGGGCACAGCTGCTATCGGTGAAGCAGATGAAGAACTGGCTGTTGGCGCTGTAGGGGTCGGAGGTGCGTGCGGCGCCAATCGTACCCGATTAGAAGGGAGCGCTGGAAAACTCAGCCGGCAAGACTGGATACATCGAGCCGCCAGTACCGGTGCCGGAGGGATCGCCTGATTGTGCCATGAAGCCGTCGATCACTCTATGAAAGACGATGCCGTCAAAAAACTTTTCCTTGGCGAGCTTTTTCACACGGGCCACGTGCTTTGGGGCAATGTCGGGGCGCAGTTGAATGACGACCTTGCCGCCCTTGAGTTGCATATAGATCGTATTGTCCTCGTCCGCCGCGAACGCCGAATTTTGAGCCGCGATCGCAAGCACACCCAGGCCCAACACGAGGGCCACAGCAAATCCACGCATGTTGTTGATTCCTTGGATCTTTCGCGGTCAACCGGACCGCTTGGATTTAACTTTGGCCTCCAGTCGGCCAGCAACATCGGGCGAAACGAACCGTGAAACGTCGCCGCCCATAAGCGCGATTTGGCGCACCAGATTGGCGGCGATATGCCGGACTTGCGGCGCGGCGGCAAGAAAGATCGTCTCAATCTCCGGCGCCATCTCGCCATTCATACCCGCCATTTGCGACTCGTAGTCGAGATCTGTGCCGTCTCTAAGGCCGCGCACGATTAAGGTCGCACCGTTCTCGCGAGCAGCATCAACGGCCAGATTGTCGAAGGTCACGATGTCAATTTCGGTGCCGGTTTCCGAAGCGATATCAACGCTCGCCGCCTCGAGCATCGCGATACGTTCGTCGGCCGAAAACATCGGCTTCTTGGCATCGTGGACGCCAACGCCGATGACCAGCCGGTCAACCAACATCGCGGCGCGGGCAATGATATCCGTGTGGCCATGGGTCACAGGATCGAAGCTGCCTGAATAGAACGCTGTCCGTGTCATGGCCGCACATTTATCGGAGCATCGCCGGTGAAAGCAACCCTCAGGCGCGTTTGGTGAGCGCCAACCAGATGCCGCCGCCAATGAGGCAGCTGCCGCTGACACGCTCCAGCAGGCGTACATTGCCGCGGCTCAAGAGCCCACCGGCGCGGCCCGCGGCGAGCGCATAGCCGCTGTCGAGCACCGTCGCCACGACCATGAACGTCGCTCCCAGGACGAGTGTCTGTGCGAGTGGGTCGCCCGCGGGGTCAATGAACTGGGGAATGAAGGCGCCAAAAAACAAGAACACCTTGGGGTTCGAGAGCAGCACGATGAAGCCGTGCCAGAAGAAATTACGCTTGGGCAGCGCGCCGTCTTCGGCCAAACCCAACTTGCCATCGGAGCGCCAAAGTTTGATGCCGAGCCAGATGAGATAGGCGGCACCCAACAGCCGCACCCACTCAAAGACGGTGCCGAGCTGATTGACGATGGTCGAAAGCCCGGCGGCCAAAACGACCAGCATCACCGCGAGGCCGGCCTGGGTGCCGGCGACGCTCATCAGCCCGGCCTGGGTGCCGTGGCGCAGGCTGTTGGCGATGATGACGGTGACGTTGGGGCCAGGGACCACGACAATGGCGGCGCAGGCGGCAACGTAGGCGAGATAGGTCGTCGGATCGAACATGAGGGCTCGGTCTCTTCGTCAGCAGCAATGGCGCCGGATTCAAATCACGCCCGGCGCGCCAGGGCAAGCCAAACCCCACCGGCGACGAGCAGACCACCTGTCGCGCCTTCCATCACCCGCTGGTGGAGCGGGCGCAAACGGCCCCGCACATGGGCGACGAGCGCGGCATAAAGTGCATCGACAACAGTGAGCGTTACGACGAAGAGGACGGCCAGGAGGGCGAGCTGCGGTCCGGGCGGTGCCGCCGCATCGATAAACTGGGGCAGAAAGGCGCCAATGAAGAGCATGACCTTGGGGTTGGAAAGCGCCACGGCGATGCCTTGCAGGAACCAACTGCGCGACTTGCCATTGGTCGCCACCGTGCCCGCATTGGCCCCTTTCATGGCCTGGCGCAATTTGGCGATGCCGAGCCAGACGAGATAAAGGGCGCCGGCCCAGCGGATGATGTCGAACCACTCCGACATCAGCACCATGACCGAGGTCATGCCGAGGGCGGCGCCGGCGACCAGCAGGCTGAAGCCCAAGGCGTTGCCGGCGACCGACCAGAGTCCTGCGGCGAGACAATGCGACGTGGTGTTGGCGATGATGAGCGACATGGCCGGGCCCGGCGTCAGCGCGAGAACGACACAGGCGGCGATAAAGGCGATGAGGAGATCTGGCGACATGGCCCGCGACTTAACGCATTTTCGTGGCCGGGGCCACGCCTTTGGGGCAGGCGGGGCCTGTCGCACGTCGCCTGTCGCCCCGATGCGGGCGCAAACCACAAACGTTAAGCCACCATCCAAGCTTTCCGGTCCGGCGCCCAAGTCCATGCTAGGATTGGGCAAACTGCATAAATCTCATGGGTTGGCGGGAGTACAGGGTGAGCGTTGTCAGGAAACTTGGGCTTTGCGCCCTCTTGGTGTTGGTTGGCACGGCGTTGGCGATGCCGACAGGGGCGGCGGGCAAAGGTGGCGCGGGTGCGCGTGGCGGCGGCGGAGGTGTCAAGACCTCACGCGGCGGCGGCGGCGTCAGGGTGCATCGCGGCGCCAAATCGCGTTATCGCCATAAGTTCGGCAAGCGGCGCAAAAGACTCGTGACCGGTTTTGCCATCGGCAGCCGCTGTCGCTACAAGCGGCTCTATTACGTGCGCACC
Organism: Hyphomicrobiales bacterium; assembly: GCA_030600135.1. Lineage (GTDB taxonomy): Bacteria > Pseudomonadota > Alphaproteobacteria > Rhizobiales > JAUVMS01 > JAUVMS01. The sequence goes on from JAUVMS010000085.1 coordinate 8,268, forward strand.
GTCGGCAACCTGCCCTGCCGTCTCTACGCGCCCGCCTATGGCTACTATGGCGACGCCGAGCCGCTGCCGCTCTGGGTCTACAAGCAACCGGGCCAGGCGCGACCCTGGTCATGGCGCAATTTCCGCAGAAAGGCCGGCTGGGAGCAAAAATACTGGCTCTGGCAGACACATATTTACAAGGACCCGATTTATGGGCCCGGTTGGGCCTGGTGAGGGGGTGGGTTGGTCGTACACCACATCTCCCCCACCGCTTGCCTCGCCAGCGCATCGATGCGCGCCACGCGCTCGCCTTCCTCGAACAACGTCAAGCCCTCGGCCTCGGCGACATGCGGCACCGTCAGCGCCGCCACCGTGGGCTCCAGGTCGTACCAGGCGCCGTGCAAGTGCGGTCCGTCGACACCCGCAGCCCCACGGCGCGACCGGCATGGCGCAGAGAGAAGGGATGGTTGGGCTCCGTGAATGTTTAGGCCTTATACTAGCCAGCCGCCCAAAGCGATCCAGAGAGTTAGTTTCCTTCCTGCGGTGGCGGTTTAACCGGAACGGTGGAAGCAAGGTTGTTGGCCTTTGTGTTGAGAACGAATGCCTTTTCTATAAAAGCCTCAAGAATGCGAAGCATGGTTGAAAGTTCACTGTTGGAAGGTCGCCAACCACGGTGAGCTGCTGCACTCCCCGCATCAACTAGCACTCCTAGCATCTCGCGCTCATTGTCTCCGATCTTTCCCAATTCTCTAATCTGATCCAACTTTTTCGCGAACGGCAGGCCTGGACCAACACCCAGCAGCTTCGACGACCGATCAAACGCTGTGCGAATTAATGTTGCGGCAGAAATCGGCATCTCATTGTTGAGAGCTAAGTACAATTCGTCAAAGATATGCCTGAGGCCGCAATCCTGTATGCCAACCAGCCAGTTCGGTGTTTTCCATACGGTCATCGACGGCCAATATGATACTTCGGCGCCATTCTCCTCTTCACGTGGATCATGCGAGTCCGAATCCCAGAGAACTCGTTGACAGAACATCGTCTCACAGCCGGCACACTCAAGAATGCGGTAGGTCTCAGAAAAATCGACTCGGATCCGTGCGGGACCAAACTCTTCCGACGAGGACTGTTCCTCTTCTCCGCGCACGAGGGCACGGCGGTCGGGCCCGCATTTTGGACAGTGACATTGGACGGATTTGCTACCAGTCGGCTTTGAAGATTTGTCGGTCGCCATCGATACCTCCAAACGGCAAGGTGTTGTCACCAGCCTTTGTGCCAGTCGGTCTTCCACCCCACAACCTTGCCCCTCACCCCTCGCCGCGCTAACGTTCCGACCTCCGCCGAACCTGAGCCAGCCAACGCCCGCCCA
>JAUVMS010000351.1 GCA_030600135.1 Hyphomicrobiales bacterium
AGCTCGACATCGACATCGTGCTTAGAAAGATACTCCCGGACATAGGCGATAAGCGGCAAGTTGGTCTTATGGCTCGTCGTGTCGAACGCGACCAGTTCTTCAAGTATCGCCTGTGCTGCGCTCGCATCCGCGCCCATCGGCTTCTCCATCGATCTCAAGCGAAAGTCGGGTGGAGCGGAATGCAAATCTCGTGCACCGTCAAGCCTCTAAAGTACAAAGCGACGGATTTTTGACAATCAAAGCATTATATTATTAGCGAATGGTCCGTGCTGATCCGTACATGCGCCAAATCGTAACGTCGATGTGGGCTTGTCTCGGCGAGGTGGGATCGAGATATTACAGTGTGCGGAGCAAGGCGCCAATTGGCGCGCAATGGACATCAGCAGCGTACGGACATGTCTGGCGAGCAAGAAATGAGCACTACAGAGCCGAAGCCGGCCAAGCGGCGCAATCCGCTGGTGGCAGCGCTGCGGATAACACTGAAGGTTCTGCTTCCAATGGCGGTGCTGGCGGGCGCCTATGCGTCCTATGCCATGTTGAAGGCCACCAAACCGGAAGCAGCCAAGCGCGCGCAGAAGGAGCGGGTCTGGCCCGTTGAGGCGGTGCCAATCGAGTTTGCAAGCCTGAGACCGGCCCTGCGGCTCTATGGCGAGACCGTTGCCGGGCGCAAGGTTGACCTTCGCTCGCTGGTCGCGGGCGAGGTGAGCAGCGTCGGCGAGAATCTGCGTGAAGGTGGGCTTGTCGGCAAAGACGAGACGTTGCTGACGATCGATGCTTTCGATTTCGAGGGTGCGGTGGTTGAGGCCGAGGCGCTGCACCAGGAAGCGGTGGCGCGCTTGAGCGAGCTCAAAGCTTCGCTGAAGACCGAGGTCGACTCACTGGTGCACGACCGTGAGCAGCTCGAGATCGTCAATAAGGACCTGGCACGCGCGGCCCGCCTCGCCAAACGAGGCTCGGTCTCGAAAAAGCTTGTCGATGATCGTCAGTTGATCGTCACGCAACGCCAGCAAACGTTGGAACAGCGGCAGAACAATCTGCTCGTATGGCGCGCCAAAGTCGACCAGCAGAAAGCAGCGATTGCCCGCTTGGCTTGGCGGGTCAAACAGGCCAAGCGACGACTGGCGGAAACCGAGCTGAAGGCGCCTTTCAATGCCTATGTGAGTGACGTCGCCGGCGAGGTCGGGCGCTATCTCAATGCCAACGATCGCGTCGCGACGCTGTTCGACCGCGAATGGATCGAGGTCAAATTCACCCTTTCCGATACTCAGTATGGGCGGATTTTGGGCGAGGCCGGCAAGATCGTCGGGCGCTCGCTCGAGGTGCTGTGGCGGGTCGGCGATGAGCCGGTGAGCTATGCCGCCAATGTCGTGCGGATCGGCGCGACGATCCAATCCAATAGCGGTGGTGTGACGGTCTATGCGCGGCTTGCCGATCCAGCTGCACCGATCCCGATCCGTCCGGGTGCGTTTGTCGAAATCATCATCCAAGACCGTACCTACGAGAAGGTCGCGCGCCTGCCGCAGACCGCCATTTATGGTGGCGACACGCTCTATGTGATCAAGCAGGGGCGGCTCGAGCCGCGCACCATTCGCATCGTCGGTGTCGCCGACAAGGATGTATTGGTACGCGGCGCGGTGGACCCGGGCGAGCGCGTACTCAGGACACGACTATCGGCACCGGGGGCGGGCCTCAGGGTCGAGGAGAAATAGGCCATGGCGCCCCAAGACGCCAGCGAACGCCCTTCGCACGGGCTCATTAGCATGTTTGTGCGTCACCCGACGGCGTCGAATTTGCTGATGGTCGGGCTGGTGCTGCTTGGCATTTTCAGCATGCAAAGGCTGAACACCCAGTTTTTCCCGACCATTGAGGTGCCGATCATTACGGTCGTGGTCTCGTGGCCGGGCGCCAGCGCGGAGGATGTCGAAAAGAACATCCTCGACGCCGTTGAACCCGAACTCAGGTTTCTTGACGGCGTCGACGATGTAACATCGATTGCACGCGAAGGCTCCGGCATCGTCACAATGGAGTTCGACGCCGGCGCCGATATGCAGAAGGCGCAATCCGACGTTGAGCAGGCGGTCGGACGCATCACCACGCTGCCGGAAAATTCAGAAGAGCCGACCATCACGCGCGCCACGTTTTACGAGTCCGTCGCCAAGATCGCCATATCGGGCCCATTCTCCGAATCCGTCCTCAAGTCGTACGCAAAGACACTGCGCGACGGGCTGTTGAACGCCGGCATAGACCGGGTCACGCTGAGCGGCGCGCGCGATGAGGAAATCTGGGTGGAGGTTCCGGAGCGCGAGTTGCAACGGTTCGAATTGACCCTGGCCGACATTGCCACACGTATCCGCGAGAGCACGCGCGATCTGCCATCCGGCGTCATCAAGGGCGACGTCGAGGTTCAACTGCGCTCGTTTAGTGATCGCAAGACGCCCGAGACCATCAGCGAGATTGAGATCAAGTCGCTGGGCACCGGCGAAAAGGTCTTCCTCAAAGACATCGCGCGGGTGCAGACACGCTTCGACGACGATGAGGATATCGGGCTTAGAAACGGGCGCCAGGCCATCGAGCTCAATGTCCAGCGCGCGGTTTCGGCCGACACGCTGGCGACCATGCAAGCGCTCAACAACTACCTCGAGAAAGCCCTTGGAACGCTACCGTCGACACTGGTGGTCGAGACCTATGACGTGCGCGGGAAGTTTGTTCAGCAGCGGCTCGGCATTCTGGTAAAGAATGGTCTGCAGGGCCTGGTGCTGGTTCTCATTATCCTCTTTGTCTTCCTCGACTTTCGAATTGCGTTCTGGACCGCAGCGGGTATTCCGGTGGCCTTCTTGGCGACCTTGGCGGTCATGTACGCGTCCGGTCAATCCATCAACATGGTTTCTATGTTCGCGCTCATCATGATGCTTGGCATCATCGTTGACGACGCCATCGTGGTCGGCGAGCACACGGCCACCCGTCAGGAAAAAGGCGATCCGCCGATCGTGGCGGCCGAGCGCGGGGCCACCCGAATGCTGAGACCCGTCCTCGCCGCGACCCTGACCACGCAAGCGGCGTTCTTCCCGATCTTTCTCATTAGTGGGCGAATCGGCGACGTCATGAGCGCCATCCCGCTTGTGGTCACGGCTGTGCTGGCGGCCAGCGTGGTCGAGTGCTTTTTTATCCTACCCGGTCATCTGCGACATGGTTTCGGCGGCAAGCCGCGAAAACCTGGCTGGTTCCGACGCAATTTTGACGGCTTGCTCCACCGTTTTCGCGACGGGCCTTTTCGCGCCTTCGTCAACATCACCTACGCCTGGCGCTATACCACCGTCGCCTGCGCAATCGGCGTTTTGATCATAGCCATCGGGCTGCTTGCCGGTGGGCGGGTCGGATTTCGTTTCTTTCCCTCGCCGGAGCCTGAAAACATTCAAGCCCTGGTGGTCTTTGGCTCCGGTACGCCGCGCGACGAGCAAACCAAGGCCCTTGCCCAATTGGAGAGCGCGCTCGATGTCGCTGAAAAGCGGTTGCTGAAGAGAGTGGCACGCAGCAGCGACGAACGCGCGACAACTCCGCGTTGGGACGAGCGCTGGCGTGTGCCGGGCCCTATCGTGGGCGTCTTCGAGAAAGCACGGAACGCGGTTTTCGGCGCACCGGTGTCCGGCCCGGAGACGCGCTTGGTGGAAAACAAGTTCGTGACCCTGGGCAAGGCCGGACGCGGACGGGGCGAGAACCTGGCGCAAATCGCGGTGCAGCTGACGCCGAGCGAGGAGCGAACCGTCCCCACCAAAAACATTATTCGGGCATGGCGCAAGGCTTTGCCGAAAGTGCCGGGGATCGAGCGGATCGCCCTTGTTGGGCGCCACGCCGGCCCGCCGGGTCGCGATGTCGATGTGCGCTTGCAGGATGCACCTATTGGAGTCCTCAAGGCGGCGGCGAACGACCTCAAGGAAAGCCTCACCGGATTTCCCGGCGTTAGCGCCATCGCCGATGACTTGCCCTACGGCAGGCCCGAACTAGTGCTGGAGCTGACGCCGCGCGGCCGGGCACTGGGCTTTACCAGTCAAAGTCTCGGGACCCAGGTGCGCAATGCCTTCCAGGGCGCCATTGCGACGCGGTTTGCGAGAGGTGACGAGGAAATCACCGTGCGTGTCCGGCGCGAGCAGGAAGCACCCGGCGTGCAGGAGCTCGGACAGATCTACCTGAAGAGCCCCGCCGGAATACGGGTGCCGCTCACCGAAATCGTCACGATCCGCGAAAAGCAAGGTTTTTCGATTATCCAAAGGCGAGACGGTTTGCGCACTGTCGGCGTGACCGGCGATATCGACAGCGAAGTATCGAGCACGCCAGAGGTTGTTCAGCGGCTCGAGCGCGACGTCATGCCCGACCTGGTGAGAAAGCACGGCATCCGATACGAATATAAGGGCCGTGAAGAAGAGCGTCGCGAGTCGTTCGCCGACCTCAAGGCGGGCGCCATTCTCGCCCTGGCAATCATTTACATCATCCTCGCCTGGGTGTTCGAGAGCTACGCCAACCCCATCGCCGTCATGGCGATCAT
>JAUVMS010000386.1 GCA_030600135.1 Hyphomicrobiales bacterium
AACGCGATGATATGATCCCTGAATTCCGCAGGGTACGGGTTCCTTGTTCTCGGCATCAAAACACTCTCCTCGATTGCTCAAAATGTGTCCATCAAACCGGGGGAACTCCAATCAATGATCTGTTCGCCCGCGCGGGTCTAGCCTTATGGCTGGCTTCGAAGCGCTAGACTCCATGGTCGGACATCCAAGAATATAATCTGCCCAATCACACATGAGCGCACGCCTTTTCATGAGCAGATCTCCGCGCCGGTATGCCGCTTCGACCTTGTTGTGAATCTCGTGGGCCAAGGATTTCTCAATAACCTCGCTGCGATGGTTGCTCTCCTCCGACGCCCAATCCCTAAAGCTGGAGCGGAAGCCGTGTGCTGTGACGTCCAGTCCCATACGCCTCAGAGCCATCAGAAAGGTCATGTCGCTGATTGGCCTGTCGCGGCGCTTGCCTGGAAACATAAAGATTGAGTCGCCAGCAAGCGTTTCGAGTTGCCGCAAGACCTCGATGCAGCGCGGAGACAAAGGTACAGTGTGTGGCGTCGGCTTCTTTTTCTTGAGCTGGCGTTCTGACGGAATCGTCCAGGTTTCAGCCAGCCAGTCGACCTCGGTCCACTGCCCCAAGCGAACCTCCTTGGTGCGCAGCGCCGTGAGAATCAGCAATTCAAGGCCGAGCCTCGTCGCCTGAGAAATGTTTGCGCCGGCAAGGCCAGCAACAAACCCAGGCACATGCTGATAGGGCATGGCAGCAAAGTGCCGCTTCGTGTGCGCTTGACGCGGCAGGATCTCGCTCAGATTAGCGGCAGGGTTGTCGCCCGAGACAAAGCCATGGGCTTTGGCCCAATCGAACACGGTCTCGATTCGCTGCCTCACGCGTCTTGCCGTATCGGGCTTTGCAAGCCAGATCGGCGAAAGTGCTTTTAAGACGTCCGCGCTCTCAATCCGGTCGAGAGATCGCTCGCCGATAACAGGGAAGACATAGGTTTTTAGTGTCTGCAGCCACTGAGCCGCATGCTTGGAATTACGAAAAGTCGGTGCACGTTCTGAATGCACGGCGGTTGCTGCCTCGGCGAATGTCGGAGTAATCCGACGCGCCTTGCGGCGCTCCGCTACTGGGTCTCCGCCGCTGCGGGCATGCTTGCGTAACGTAACCGCCTGCTCCCGTGCCTCAGTCAACGAGACTAGCCGCGCTGAGCCGAGCCCGATATCTGTCCGCCGCCCCTGGACTACGGTTCGTAGGATCCAACGCTTTGCGCCTGAAGGATCAACAACCAGATACAGCCCGTTGCCATCACAATACCGACCAGGCGCCTTAAGATTGCGGACGCCCACCGCTGTCAGTGCATTGACTGGATGAGGCGAACCCTTAGGCATGCAGCAATCCTATGCAATAAATACCACATTTTCTACCACATTTCTGTCGCGATGTAACGGATCTTTGCTGGACCTTAGTGGACAATCGAGTAGGGACGATGGGGCGATTTTCTACAACAAAACAGAGTCCTATGGGACTACTCGGAACGTTACTGAACTTCACTGGACAGTACAGTGCGGAGGACCGGCCGTCCGCCGTTCTTGGCCTGCGCCTCATTGTCCCCAAGACCCATCCCAAGGCGCGCATTCTGTTGCACTACGTCAATGCTGGTCTTTCCAAGCTGCGCGAGACCGGCGAATACGACGAGATCGTCGACAAGCATCTCACCCGCTTTTGGGCCGCCCAGGAACCCGACCAGCCGGAGGACAAAGGCACCACCGACGGCACCGCAGGGGCAACGAGCGCTGCAGTGGAAGGTGCGGCCACCGAGACCCAAGGCAGCGATGGCACGGGCGGGGCGCCCGGATCAGGCGCGACACAGTGATTGTGCCGCTACGCCCGAAAACCGGCTGGCCGGCGCAACAAACATTGACCAAAGCACGCACCACATGGGTCAGTACGACTTGTCAGGCGGGGCCGACCGAAGCGATGCCAATTCCCATGGTGGAGAGAAATGGTGTGGTGAGAAATGTGGCTAATTCTGCCGCATCGCGCGGAGCAAACGCTCGAGCTTGACGCTTCCCGAAACGTGACCTTCACGAACGGAAACTTCATACCACTTGCGATACCACTTTTCGGCTTCGCCAAGATCCGGCTGACCGTTTGCACTGCCTATGGTCTTGAGAAACCTCGGATCATAGGACCGCGCCAACGCAAGCGTAGCCGCCGCCGGCGCCCCCTCAAGGGCTTGCTTGAAGAATGTGCGGGCCTGGCGCACATCGCCGGCACGCATCACCCTTTGCCCCTCGCGCACCAACCCCGACGGATCGCTCGCTCGCTCAGCTGGAGCGCGCGGCATCGGTGGCTCGCTCGGCCTGGCCTCGGATTCGACGATTTCGCCGTCACTGGTAAGCGCCGCCACCTTGGCGGCCTCGCCCGAGGGTCCCAACCGCCCGGCCGGACCACCTTCCGCACGATTAGCAACGACCGTACTGGTTGTTGGCACCAGCTTAGCCGAAGTCTCTTCTGCCCGTGGTTCGGCCGCCGCCCTTGGATCGATGTCAACGACCGCAGCCAATTCGGTCGCAATCGCCGTGTTGTCGGAGCGCGCCGCCAGTTTTCCGGCATCGCCCGTCATGTCAACTTGCTCTGCTTCGAATGTCTTTGGAATCCCAGTGGCGTCCGCGTTCGGTTCTTGCGGCCATGACCGTGCCGCCAACTCGCTCATTGGCTCTATAGACGCCGCAGCGGCGACGTGCTCGCCAGGCGCTTCGCCTGCCGCATCGTTCGCAAAGGCACGACCGTCACCGCCGACAACCTCGGCCGTCGCGCCAATTTCACCGGCAATTTGCCCCTCCGCCCTAGTACCGATATGCCCTGCAGCCGTGCCGTGTTCGGCCGGCTCCGAATTGGCCCGGCCGATGGCGCGTTCCTCATACGTGTCGTCGCGATCACCGCGCAGCTGGCCCGCTGGGATTTCGAACTCACCTGTGTTCACGCCTACGGGGCTCGAAGCGCGATCTGAAAGGGACGTTTGCTCCGAAAGAGTGGCGTGCTCCGAAAGCTCAGTCGGCACACCTTTGCCAACCTTCGAGAATTTCATCGCCCCAGTCGCACCGCCGAATTGCGAGCCCGACGAGACCAGCGCCTCGGCTGGCTCGAAAATATTGAGCGTCGCAGGCTTTGCCAGAATTGCCGCCACCGCCAGGCTCAATCCGACCGCCGAAGTGCCGATAATACCACCCCAGCGGCGACGCGCCGGACGGATCGGGTTGCGAAGCAGGAATGGGGCCACGTCCCGCGAGGCGAGAGGCCAAGAGGTCGCGGGGACCGCGCCGGGCAGCGGTTTCGCTGTCACTCCGGCGTCTTGCACCACCGGGCCTTGTTGCACTGTTGCAGCGTCGGTATCACCCGCGGCTTTTGCCCGCTGTCGCACCTCTTGCCCGGCGAGCGAGAAATCAAGCTTGGCATCCGGCCATTCAAATCGCGTCGCTTGCTCTGCCATGACACCGGTAATGGCAGTCCTCACCGCAGAAAGAACCTCATCCTCGAGCCGGTCGACGATAGCATCGGTCTTCACATGTGGAACATTGACGTTGGCGGGCCGAACGCCGCGCCCAGCCACTGTCTGAGCTGCTTTGCCTTGCCTTGGGGGCAAAGGTTGACCATTACCCCTCAAATGGTCTGGGCTCGATACTGCAACACCTTCGGACCCGGCAGATGGGGCCTTCAGACCCAATCCCATTACGGTATCCGGCTCACGCTCTTGCTTCTTGTCGACCAAAACTGATCCACCCTTACTGGCACTCGTCGCCTGAAGCAGCCTGCGCGTGGCCCCGCACTCACACCCTGCTCATAGCGACGACTCGTGGCAACATCGCGATCACGCACGCAAAAAGCTCACGAAGACGTGCCAAACTCGCTGCAAGCCAACGACCGCAAATCGATCAAACAGACAGCAGCTGGCCTATTGAAGCCCTTGTTAATCCCACACCTGGCCGTGTCCCGAATTCTGCCTCGGGCCAAGCCCGCCAGCGA
>JAUVMS010000479.1 GCA_030600135.1 Hyphomicrobiales bacterium
TAGGATAAACCAACGCGAGACCTCATCGATTACGGCAGTGGAGAGTTTTGCCGACGGTTGGGCATGGCTTGTGGCGACGCCCGGCATGAGAGCCTCCTGCAAATATTCGTCGACAGCTCGAACGGCCTGCCCAAGCGGCAGGAACTTAGTGCCTTCTTTGACGTGCAGCGGCAAAGGCTTGCCCACATCGAGGAATTGATCGGCATGGCAGAGGCAACGGGGGACGTACTCGCGCGGCATGCAACGTGCCGGCTGTCGAGCGAGATTGTTTCGGAGCGATGCCTTCGTGTTGGTGATGCTGCCGTCGCCATCGATCCGCTATCTGGGCATGGGCTGTTTGAGGCTTTCGGCTCGGCACTGGCAGCGAGCGCGACGGTGCATACGCTGCTGAGGGAGCCGGTTCGACGCGATTTGGCGTTCCAGTTTTATCGAGAGCGTGCCCAGCAGGGATTTTCGAGAAATGCCAGAGTTGCGCGCGCCAGGTAGGCGGTGAAAGCGACCAATGTGCCGAGTGTCATGGATTGATTGATGACCATGGCGCCGCCAACGATGAACACGGCAATCGTACCGAGCAAAGTGAGGAGCGTCGGCAGGGTGGTGGAGGCCAGGTTGAACATCTGGAGACGGCGCAATCCGACAAGATAATCGTCCTGCAAGCGGTGTAGGTTGTCCGCCTCGCGAATTTCGCTGCCCACCGATTGGATGAACTTGATGTTGGATAGTCGTTCGAAGAAGAAGGATGAAATGGTGCTCGCTCGTTCGCGCAGATCACGGGTTAGGCGCTCGATCCGCGGACGCAGATACGTGAGCAGCAGGACCTGTAGCGGAAGAAGGGCAAGGGCAACGAGCGAGAGTTGCCAACTAAGACCCAGCATGAGCGCCAAAGCGCCGCAAAGGACGAGGACACCGTTGGCGAGCGCCAGTCCCGAATCGACGCCAAATCTCTGCACCTCGGCGAGATCGCCATCAAGTCGCGCCATGAGGTCACCGCCTCGGGCCTTTACATAGAATGCAGGCGAGAGCCTTTGGAGGTGCTGGTAGACGCTGCTGCGGAGGGAAAATAGGACGCGACTCGAGACGGTGATGTAGTGTCACCTGTTGAGCGCGCCGAGCGCGGCGCCCACGAGCGCAGCCACCAACATGACGGCGCACCAGAAGACGACCGTCGAGAAACTGCCCGCGAGCAGGCCATCATCGATCAGGAGCTTGGTGATCCAGGGTTGGGCCAGGATCAACATACTCGTCAACAAGGACAGCACGAAGACGACGCCGAGCCGGAGGCACTCGGGGCGCACAAAACCGAAAAGCCAGCGGATTGCGTCACCGAGTGCGAAAGTGCGATCGGTGGTAACCGTTGAATGGGGAGCGCCGACCCGTGCTCTTGAAAACGGCACTCCTTTCATACTCACCTCGCGGGGGCCACAGGTCTGCTCTACGTAAACGCTAGCGCTGGATGACCCGCAGCGACGAAATCCCCTGATTGGCGCCATCGGGCATGTCGATTTGGCCAATCTATTTCAATGTGTTGGTGTCGTAGACACTTATATCGGACATGGTGCCACCGAGATAGACTTCCTTGCCGTCACTCGAAATGTTGATGTCATAGTAACTGTGATCAATTGTGCCCCGTCCGAGCGACTTGCCCGCTTTCATATCGAGCTTGGCCAAATTGCTGTAAACCCCGAAGGCAATGTGCGGTTCGGTCGGACTGATAACCGTGGAAAAATAGAAAACGTCGGTATTTTCGACATCGACCAAGTTGAAAGCACCTGTCTCCAGATTGAGCGTCAGCATGCCGGTCCAATAGGCGGTTGGATCATCCAACGACATGTCGCCGCGGGCGACATAATAAGGTGTGGAGTAAATGCCTGCCTGCTCCCACTGACTCCAAAACGAGAGAATATAGGGGGGATAATAGTTGGCACGGTCCCAGCCCTGCGTCTTGTGCTCCTTTATGATGGTGCCGTCGGCGGGATCGATCACATGGACGGCACGCCCCACGCCGTAAAGCTTGCTGCCGTCCTTGGAATACATCAAGATAGTGATTTGACGGGGCGCCGGGATGGAGCGGATTTTCTGACCGTTGGAGGTGTCATAAAACGAGATGCGTGTCGGCTGGACCTCATATTCGGCGAGGCCGAGCTTGACCGGGGATTCAAACACCGCGAGCTGTTTGCCGTCCGGTGAAATATCCATGCCGATAATGGCTTTTACGCGCTCATCGCTGCTCGATAACTCAGCCCGGAAAACTTCCTCCCCCGAATCCAGATCAATGCCGGATATACTTTCCCACCGATTGTCCAAGACGTAACCGATCTTGCCATCGGGCGACGGCGTAACGGTCGCAGGTCCGGGCGAACCACCGGGGATCGTATAGGTTTTTTCCACTTTGCGCGCGGCCGCATCGATCAAGACGAGCTTGTCCGGCTTGGCGTTGGCCGGCTTGAGATGTTTCATGACGATACCCTTCGTGGTTCCACGTGGCGTTTGAGGAATGCTGGATTGTTGTGAATTATGCGGGTGTAGGCGCTCATGCCGAAGTCGACCCAGTCGCGCATGAGTTCGCAGTAGTGGTAGACAGGAGAGTGTGGGTCTTCTTACCGGGCATAGGACTCGTGATAGCACCCGCCAGCGCAAATGTTGCGGATGCGGCAGGTGTTGCACGACCGCGACGCCTTGTCCTGGGCCTGCTCGACGAAGCTGGCGAGCCGCTCGGTGTCGATACCATCCGTGACATTGCCGAACGTCGGCATCTTCGAGCCGGTGAAGCGATGGCAGAGGTGCAGGTCGCCATCCTTATCCACGGCCAGCAATCCGACACCGGCGCCGCAGGGCACCACCTTCTTGGTGCCCTCAGCCAGATCGGTCATCAGCTGGTGCATGTTTGAAAA
>JAUVMS010000057.1 GCA_030600135.1 Hyphomicrobiales bacterium
GCTCGCCACGGCCAGGTTCAATATCCTTTCGAGCGAGGCGGCCGATGGCGTCGCTGCAGTCGTTTTCACCATTGCACTGCCGTCTCTCATCTTTCGCACACTGGTGACCGTTGAGCCGCCCGAGGCAAGCGCTTGGGGTCTGGTGATTAGCTACATGGGGGCGACGGCGATCACCTGGATCTTGGCGACCGTGGCGACGCGGTGGCCGCTCGGTCGGCCAGTCGAGGACGGCGCCTCAATCGCCATGGCGGCGGCCTTTGGCAATACGGTGATGATGGGGATCCCGCTCGTTGTCGGGCACTATGGCGAAGAGGCCCTGGCGCCACTGGTGGTGATCATCGCGATCCACGCGCCCGTACTTTGGCTGGCGGCGACGCTCCAGGTAGAACTGGCCATGCGGCGCGAGACGACATCGCTTGCCAAGTTGCTGGCAGACATGGGGCGCGATCTGGCGCGCAATCCGGTGATTCTCGGCATCGTCTGTGGCGGGCTATGGCGATTGACGGGGCTAGGGCTGCACCCGATTGCCGACAAAATCATCGGGCTGCTCGGTCAGGCGGGCATACCGGGCACCCTCTTTGCCCTTGGCATGGGGTTGGCGCAGTATCAAATTCGCGGCCAAGTCGGGACCCTGACCGCAATCAATGTGCTGAAGCTCGTGGTGATGCCGGTTGTGGCCTGGATACTTGCGCGCCACGTCATGGGACTGCCACCGCTGTGGACCGGCGTCGTGGTTTTGGTCGCGGCCTGCCCGACCGGGGTCAATGCCTTTCTGTTCGCCAGTCGCTATGATCGCGCGGTGGGATCGGTCTCGGGCACGATCGCGCTTGGGACGGCATTGTCCGCGCTGACAATATCGGCTTTGCTGGTGGTGCTCGACGCGGCCGCGCGCTAAAGCCAATCAATTGCCTGGCGAACTGGTTCGAGCATGCCAGGTCCGTTGCGTGATGAGGGTCGTTGCCATGATGGTGGGCCAATCGATCCCAAGCAACGAGAGCTGATAGCGAAGGCGCTGCGGCGGGAATCGGGCCCAGTGATCGGTTTCGTTATCGCCCTGATCATCATCATTGCGCTCTTTTTATTCGAGCTTTGATGCTTTCCTGTTTTGGTGAGTTCCCAATTCAGGATTTAAATGGCTGGGCCATTGAAGCGTTTTCGTTGCAAAGTTTCTGGACTGGAATTCGCGCTTTTGACGTTGCAACAAAATGAGATTGGCCACTAAGCAGCCATTGCTCTCGCTTTTTCCGCAGTCACCTCATCAAAGGCGTCTTGCGTGCGCTTCGAGCCGTAGTTGGTCATGACCGGTGCCAGTTGCGGCATCACATTCGCCAATTCGGTGCGCAAATCTTCAAGTCCAATCTCGAGGCAATCGAGTTGTGTCACGGCCTTGCGGTGAAAATCACCGGCGCGGAGCAATTGCTTCGTGGCGGCGGTGAGATGTCGGCTTAGGCGCGAGAATTGAGAGCTTGCGGTAAGTGGCGGTGTTGTCTCGACACCCGGCGGGCCACTCGGCCTATCACTCGCGGCCACAGCAAGCGAACGGGTGCGACGTCGGGCGCGCAACGCTCGGCGAACGCGGGTAAAGTAACGCTCGGCGCGATTGTAGGATCTGCTTGATGCGACGCGCTCAATGAACAGTGCGGCGAGCAGTAATGACACTGCCGCACCGAATTCCAAAGGAGCACTGTTTTGCCTGATCTTGTGAAGCATTATCGCCATTCCGGTTCGCCAAATTGCAATTGGCGAGCCAACCGGCCGGCAAATCGCCAAATGACGAATTCACCGACCAACTTCTTCTAACCGAAATGACAGCTTCAGAAATGAAAGTAAAATTTGTGTTTACATTACTCAACAACTGGTCAGATTTCAGGTTAATCGAATAAAAAAATACTATTCGATATGGCTGCAATCAAAACGATTCAATTTCGGTTAATTGCGACTCTGGATTGAAATAATGAATTAGTCGGTGAAAGTTCTGAGTAGTTGGCGAACGCCATTGGCCGTCATTCCTTGCTCGCGCAATGAGCGCAGACTGGTATCGCGCGCGCTTTTGGCCAATTTTCGCCCGCGCGTATCGGTGATCAGGCGATGATGGTGATAGAGCGGGCTCGGCAGACCCAAGAGGATCTGCAAGAGACAGTGCAGGTCCGTCGCGGCGAGGAGATCTTGTCCCCGTGTCACATGGCTTACGGCCTGTAGGGCATCGTCGACCACGACGGCCAGGTGATAGCTCGCTGGCACGTCCTTGCGCACGATGACGGCGTCGCCCCATCGCTCTGGTCGTGCCTCGATGATGGCTTCATTGCCCATCTCGTCGAACGTGGCAAAGCGGAGTTGGCCACCGCACATCTGGCGAGCTCTGGCGCAGGCCTTGGCCGAATCAAGCCTCAGTGCGAAGGGTTCGCCGGCTGCCTTGCGGCTGGCAACCTCGCTTGCGGTCAGGTGCTTGTGCAGGCCCTGATAAAGAGGCGCACCATCGGGGTCCTTGGCTCCGGCATGTGCCTCAACAGCGGCCGCAATCTCCTTGCGCGTGGCAAAGCAAGGATAGAGCATGCCAGCGTCCTGCAACTGCCCGGCCGCACGACGATAGATTTCGAAATGTTCCGACTGCTGGCGCACCGGCTCGCGCCAGCGCAGACCGAGCCAGCCCAAGTCCTGATAAATCTGATTGACGAATTGCTCGCGGCTGCGACCGAGATCGATGTCTTCGATGCGCAGTAACACGCGACCGCCGAGGCGTTCCGCCATCTCCCACGTGACAAGGGCCGAGAAGGCGTGCCCCAAGTGCAACTCGCCATTGGGGGTCGGCGCGAAGCGAAAAGTCAGTTGGCTGTCGATGGCCTCACGCAATCGGCTTGACATCTCCGGCAACAGGTCTGGTCTAATCAAAGGCGGTGGCGGTTGCATGCTCGCCTTTGCCGCCAATAGCAAGCAACTTGGCAGTTGAGCGGGATGACGAATAGCGCGGCAGATATCGGTGTCATCATAGAGTGCGAGAATGATGTGCAGCGCGGCCTTGCTATCCTGTGCCGAGACTGCGCGTTCATGCGGGCTGCCCACGCGGAGGCGGGAGATCCGCCCCTCAGGCGCAGTACGCCAGACTTTGCCGGGCTGGCGCGCATTGTCGTTGGCCAGCAGGTTTCGATTGCCAGTGCAGCGGCCATTTGGGGTCGGCTGGAAAAGGCCGTGGTGCCTTTCGAAGCGGGCGTGCTCAGGCGCAAAAGGGAGAACACGTTGCGCAAGGCAGGCCTGTCGGCGGGAAAGATCAAGACTTTGCGTGCCGCAGCCGAGGCCTTTTCGTCCGGCGACTTGGATGCCGACGTGTTGGTCGGAATGCCGGAGGCCGCAGTGCGTGGGCGCCTCGTCGAGATCCACGGTATCGGGCCTTGGACGGCCGACATCTATGCCATGTTTTGCCTCGGGCGAGCGGACGCATTCGCGCCCGGCGATCTTGCGCTACAAGTGGCGGCGCAGCACTTGATGGCATTCGAGGAGCGACCGGCGGCGGAGAAACTGGCGGAGCTGGCTGAGACGTGGCGGCCCTGGCGCGGGGTCGCCGCGCGTATGCTCTGGGCCTACTACCGTGTCATCAAGCAGGGCGGCTCGGCGAGTCCGATCTAATGCGGCTCGAGGATCCGAGTGTTGAGATGTTGGAGAGGCAGTTCGTAGCATGAGCACGACAATGGACGGCCCCAGGCTGGCACCGGCATCAGGTGGCGCGGCCCACCAAATCGTCGTCCTGCTGCACGGCTACGGCGCCAATGGTGACGATCTCATCGTCTTGGGTCGAGAGTGGCGCCAACGCCTTCCCGATGCCGCCTTCGTTGCGCCGAACGCGCCCGAGCCCATAACCATGTCGCCTTTTGGCGGCCTGCAATGGTTCGAATTGACGTTTCGAAACGAGCGCGAACTTTGGCAGGGCGCGCAAGCGGCCGCTCCCGTCCTCGAGGCGTTTCTCGACGAGGAGCTCAAGCGCCACGACCTCGATGAACGTGCCCTGGCGCTCGTCGGTTTCAGTCAAGGCACAATGATGGCGCTCCATGTCGGGTTGCGCCGCTCCCTTGCGCCGGCAGCCATTGTTGGCTTTTCGGGTGTGATCGCGGGACCGGAGCATCTCGCCGCGCAAATCACCGTGCGCCCGCCGGTGCTGCTGATCCACGGCGAGACCGACGACGTCATCCCGGCCGAGGCGATCCATTTGACGCGCGAGGCATTGGCCAGCGCCGACGTGCTCGTCGAATGGCACATCCGCCCGGGGCTCGGCCATGGCATCGATGCCGAAGGGCTGGCGCTCGGTGGCACGTTTCTCAGCGACGCCTTCAAGGCGACGGGGCGTTGAGGGCTTGCGTTGCAAACCGCGGTGCCGGACCCACAATTGATTCGGCATGCCTTCAACCATGGCGTTGGCGAAATGGAGCGATTTGCATGCCGAATCGCAGCAACCATTGCGAATCACGTGATTCGCATTTGGGCACAACGAGGCTTCTGGCAGCTGGCAAAATCGGATTGAGCCTGTGGACGAACTTTCTCCGCTGGGAAGCGCCTGATAGTTCGCTCCAGGCAAGCTGGCGCGCGCAAAGCACCAGTGGGCCTAGGTGGGGGGCGCGCTCCTCCGTGCTCACAAATTATTGGGCTGACGGTTGGACCGTCGCAATCTAGGCATATATTGAAGGGCGCGCGCTTCACAGAACTGACACGCGCCTATAGTATCCGGGCGCCGAGTGAGGCCTGCGTACCCGTTTCAACCAGGGGACCGCTAGGAAACTCGATGCTGAACGTCGCCATGCAATCGCCGGAGGGCTGTCCGGCACTGGTCTTGAATGCCGACTATCGGCCCTTGAGCTACTACCCCTTGTCGCTTTGGGGCTGGCAGGAGACCGTCAAAGCTGTATTTCTTGAAAGGGTGAACATCGTCTCGGAATACGAACGGGAGGTGCACAGTCCTTCTGTCGCAATGAAACTTCCGAGCGTGGTTTCGCTCAAGTGCTACGTCAAGCCAGCGCTTTATCCCGCGTTCACCCGCTTCAACGTGTTCCTGCGCGATCGTTTCCAATGCCAATATTGCGGTAACAAGGACGATCTTACGTTTGATCACCTCATTCCGCGCTCACGCGGCGGCATGACGCGTTGGGACAACGTGACGACGGCGTGCGCACCTTGCAATCTCGCCAAGGGCGGCAAAATGCCCAAGATTGCAGGCATGTTCCCACGCCAGAACCCTTATCGGCCAACAGTTTACGAGCTGCATCGCAATGGTCGGCTGTTTCCGCCGAACTATCTGCATGAAAGCTGGCTCGACTATCTCTATTGGGATACCGAGCTCGAGCCGTAGCCGTCTCCTCCCGCGCAACCTTTGATGATGGCGCGGTGAGATTTCGTTTCACAACATGATTATGCCGCAAGCGTGTTCAGCGCGGGCAGGTGGCCTGGGCCACTCTCGTTGCCCGGTTTGCCGCCACTGAGTTTGCGTGTCTGGCAAGCTGTCGCAAAAAAAAAGGCCCCGGCCGAAGCCGGGGCTGTGCCGCTAAGCGAGGGGGGCTTAGCGACCGCGGGGAAATCGTTGCTGGGCCTATTGGCCGGGGGCGCAGAGCGACATGGCAATGCGTTCGACGGCGCGGCTCCAATCGGCGCCTTTTCTTTCGCGACTCCTCAATCCGAAGGCCGTCATGGCGTCCGTTGGCGAGCCGCCCTCTCGGAAGATGCGCGCGCACGATTGCCGGGCATAGCCCAATGCGTTGCTCCACTGAGCTGGGTTCACGTGTTGCGGCTTCATCTGTCCACCTCTCCTAATCAGAACCGACGTTCCGTGTGATCTCGTTGACCAGTTGATTGGCAAGCGCACCCAGAGGAGGACGCCTCACCACGCGTTACCGGTTATTATGAGACTTGATCGTTTGCTGTTTCTCGACCAGACGCGCTTGCCAAACTCCGTTTGGGGCGGGGGCCCCTATACTCTGTTCTGCCAATACAAATGAGACGCGTTGAACTGGTACTGATGCTGGTGGCGCTTAACTCACGGCGGTCAACCAGAACGCAACGGACAAAGGGTACGGGATCGTGCGGCAAATAACGGCGTCAATTGGGACGCATGACACCGGACTTGAGCCTGGAATGCGTGGGCTCAAATTGCTGCTCGATCGCAAACGCACGGCACGCTACTGACGGTGCCGGGTTCGGGCGATATTTCGAATTCACCTTCGCCCAGCGCTTAACCAGGCCGAAACGCCGCCTGGTTGCGGCAAACGCTCTGAGCCGCAAAAGCGAAGAACTCAGGCGCAGCCTTGGAGACTCGATCCGACTAGCCAAAAGCGGGGACTTGGGCTCGTTCGGTACGCTACCAACGCAACTGATGCACCTCGACAAGAACGCGTACGCTGTACTGCCTTGTGCAGGACCGTGCGTCGTCGACAACCGGGGGGCGTGGTGTCGACGAGGCATACGCGAAACCTCGAACGATCCGCTACTCGTACTCACACGCTACTCCCTTTCTCACTCGCGAACCTGGGTAAGCTCATGTCCGCGACAGGGCTCACTAGGCCGTAGCATTTAGGCCACTTTGTGAACGGAATCTGTCCGGCCCGCGGTAATTTGCTTGACGTTTGTTCATGTTGCGAATCACTCCACAGGCCATCCACTTGCAGCCCATGACCATAGTGAATTGGAATGATTGGGTTTTGTTAGGCTGAGCGCAACTTGAGCGCGGCACTCACGGAAATGTAGGTGAGCAGCAAAGAAATAAGTGCATTCCAGCCAGCGAACGACAATCCGAACATGCGCCACTCGGCTTTGTCGCAACGCACGACGTCAGCCTTCTCGATGGCGCCGAGCAGCCCGCCAGCGCTGGTGGTCAGTCCGTCGGTGCCGCCGGCACAACTGGTGGGGCCCGGCCACCAGCCCCACTCGACACCGGCGTGATAGCCGCCGAGGCCAAAGTTTACGAGGTAGGCCAGAGCGACCAAAGCCATCAGTAGGGCCGCCAGACCAGCGCGGCCGGCGCGCAGCAAGAAGAGCGCTAAGAGAGCGGCCGGTATCGCAAAATAGTATGCGTAGCGCTCTTGCAGGCAAAGCGGGCAGGGCTTGTAGCCGCCGACATGCTCAAAGACCAATGCCGCAGCAATGACGCCGACGCTGATGGCAAACGCCAGCGTCACGAGGCGGTCGGCATCTGCGGCAAATTTCGGCGCGGTCGCCGTCGCAGTCATTTTAGCGGTCCCTCGATTACAATAGGTACTTCACCAAAAAGAACCCGCCGAAAAGTGATACCAGAAATAGGGTCGTGACAAGACCGAGGCGGCGCTCGATGAAGTCGCGGATTGGCGGTCCGACCCAATAGAGCAGCGCCGCGACGATGAAGAAACGCAATCCCCTTGCGGCGATGCTGGCAACGAGAAAGACGGGAAAGCTCAGAGCCGTGGCGCCGCTCGCGATGGTGATCACTTTGTAGGGAAACGGTGTGACGCCGGCGAAGAATACGATCCACGCGCCGTACTCGTTGTACCGGCTCGCGAAGTGCTGGAATTTTTCAGAGTAGCCATAGAAATCGAGCAGCGGCTGGCCTACGGCCTCGAACAGAAAGAGGCCGATGGCATAGCCGGCGATGCCACCGAGGACCGAGGCCACGGTGCACAAAAGCGCATAGCGCCATGCCTTGGCCCGGTCGGCCAGCACCATCGGGATGAGCATGACGTCGGGTGGGATCGGGAAAATCGAACTTTCCACAAACGACACGCCAAAAAGAGCCACCGGAGCGTGCCGGTGGCTCGCCAGTTCCATGCAACGATCGTAGAGGCGTCTCAGCATGGCGCGTGCTTAACGAGGCGCTCGTCGATTGTCTACGCGGAAGGGACGACGCTGGTGTTGGGCGGGTGAAAGATTTCGGAGAATGGGCAGGCCAGCCACAGTTGGCGAATTCGCGACGGCGGTCAGCGCGGGGCCCGGTACGGGGTGCGGCTGGCAAATGGATGGATCAGGGGTGTCGCCACGTTCAGATCGACACCCCGACGCCAGACATGGCAGCTGCGGAGGCGCGCACGGCCTGCATCTGCTCGCCAAACCACCGGAGCACACCCTGTCAGCAAGCCCCATGCGGGCTCGGTTGGCGGCTTTTCCCGCGGTGTGCAGTAACGATCAATCTTGCCGAAATGGCCCGCATGGCCGCCACGACGACATTGCCGACAGCACGCGATTGTTCGGCTCTGGCGCGGGCGCCGATGGCCTGCATGTCGACGTAGGTCAGCTTCTCAAACGGTTTGGTGAGGGGTTTTGTCATTTCAATTTTCCTCAATTATATGTGACTGCATCAACATCGTTGCGCATGAAATAGGAGGCCTTTCGGCGCAGGACAAACGATGATTTCTCGTCGACAGATGAGATAATCTCATTTATAAAGTGTCGATGCGCCTGCCTCCACTCAATGCCTTGCGCGCCTTCGAGGCGACTGCCCGCCACCTGAGCTTTTCCTTGGCCGCCGAAGAGCTCAACGTGACCCCCGGGGCGCTGAGCCACCAAGTGCGCGGCCTCGAAGACGTGCTCGAGGTCAAGCTGTTTCATCGCCAAGCGCGGGCCATCTCGCTGACCGAGGCCGGGCACGCGCTCTATCCAGGCGTACGTAGCGGGTTTTTGAGCTTCGAAGATGCGATCACCCAACTCCGGCGGATGAGCGACGACGAGATTCTCGTCATCAGCGTCGGGCCGTCGTTTACAGCCAAGTGGCTGGCCCCACGACTGTCCCGCTTCATGGCGAAAGAGCCTGACATCGATGCGCGTATCTCGGCCAACCTCAAGCGCTCGGACTTCACGAGCGACGGCGTCGACATCGCCATACGATTCGGCAAGGGCGACTATCCGGGGCTTCATGTGGAGTGGCTGATGGGCGAAGCGGTGCTGCCGCTATGCACGCCACAGTTGCGCGAGCGCGAGCAGATCAATGAGCCGAGCGACCTTGATCGCGTCACCCTCATCCATGACGAATCCATCTCGGTCATGAGCGATGGCACGACGTGGGCTGACTGGCTCGAGGTGGCCGGCACCAACGGAGTCGATGCCAGCCGGGGCCTGAGATTCAACCTTGCCGATCACGCCATCGATGCGGCGGTGGAAGGCGCTGGAGTGGTTCTCGGACGGCGGGTTATGGCCGAGGCAGACCTGCGCTCAGGCCGATTGGTGGCACCCTTCGAGTTGGAACTGGCGGCCAAGGGTTTGGGCTTTTTTCTGGTCTGTCCGCTGGGCACAGAGAACCGGAAACCGGTGCGAGCGTTTCGCGAATGGATCATTGCCGAAACCGCTCTAACGTGCCCGCAACGTGTTGCCAAAACACACGTTTGCTAGAAAAACCAGGTTAGCCACAGCCGATATTCGGCGAATTGGCGGTAATACTTCAACGAATTGAGCGACACCGCTGTTGACGTGCGTTCGCGCGACGATATCATCCGCCGCTCTAACCCGCCACGATGACGATCCATGTGGTGGTGAATCGTGCGGGTTGGGCCCCTGTGGCGGAATTGGTAGACGCGACGGATTCAAAATCCGTTGCCCGCGAGGGCGTGCCTGTTCGAGTCAGGCCAGGGGCACCAGACGGTTGTTTCAACGTGGGCGCCGATCAATGTGCCCGAGCAATTGAATGCCGTAGCTTTGAGCGGGATTGGGCCCGCGCGATAGGTTCTGCAGCGTCAATTCAAGTGGGGGGCGAAATGACTCACCGGCTGACGTTGGTAATTTGCCTTTGCATCTCATTTTCTGGACTGGCAATGGCCGGTCCAGCACTGGTCTTTGACGCCAGCAGTGGCTCGGTTTTTTATGCCGAAGATGCCGATAGATCTTGGCATCCGGCATCATTGACCAAGTTGATGACGGCTTATGTCACGTTCAAGGCGATCCGTGACGGGCAGCTGACCATGAAAAGCAAGGTCGTGTGCTCGAAAAACGCGCGCGCCCAGGCACCGAGCAAACTCGGGTTACCGCTCGGGACGACGATGTCGCTGCCGTTGGCTCTCAAAGCGCTCATCGTCAAATCAGCGAACGACGTTGCCGTCATGCTGGCCGAAAAGGTGGCGGGTTCGGAACAGGCTTTCGTGCTGCAGATGAATGCCGCGGCGCAAAATCTCGGCATGACGCGGACACGGTTCTTCAATCCACACGGTCTGCCCCATGCCGGCCAGGTCACAACCGCCCGAGACATGGGTTTGCTCGCCAAGGCGATTATCAGGGATTTCCCCGAGCATGCCCATCTGTTCCGGATGTCGTCGGTACGCATCGGCAAGAAGAAACTCAAGTCTCACAATAGTTTACTCAGAAGCCTGCCCGGTGCAGACGGCATGAAAACTGGCTTCATCTGCGCGTCCGGTTTCAACATTGTGGCCAGTGCGACTCGCGGCAATCAAAGACTGGTCGCTGTCGTCCTTGGTGGGTCGACGGCACGCGAACGCAATGCACGCGCCAGAGAGCTGATCGAGCACAGCTTCGAGACGTACTTTTGGAAGTCATTGTTCTCGCAAAACAATATTACGAGCATGCCGATCGATCCAACGGCACCGGTCAAGCCCACCAACTTCAGGCGCCACGTGCGTGTTTGGGCATGCGGCTACCGACCGAAATAGAAGCAGAATGTGAAAAAGAAGCGCAAACGAAAGAGCAAGCGTGTACAGCTGATCATTCATCCGCAGCGGTAACGCCCCGCGCATGCCAGACTTTGGTGGAGTGAGTGACAATGGACGAACGTGCCGAGGGGATTGTCGCGTTCTGGCAGGAGGCCGGGCCGAAGCGTTGGTATGTCAAGGACGAGGGATTTGACCGGGAGATCAGCGAGCGATTTGGTAGCCTCGTCGAGGCTGCCGCTGCCGGAAAGCTCGAGAGCTGGCGCGAGGCTGCGCAGTCCGCACTGGCGCTCCTCATCTTGCTCGATCAGTTTCCACGCAACATCTACCGCGGCACACCGCAAGCCTTTGCCAGCGACAGCTACGCGAGCAAGGTTGCCGACGCGGCGATTGCGAACGGCTTCAATGAACAAGTCGATGGCGCGTTGAGCCAGTTCTTCTACATGCCGTTCA
>JAUVMS010000356.1 GCA_030600135.1 Hyphomicrobiales bacterium
AGCCGCTGCTCAACTTGGTCAGCGCGGACATGGAACGGGTGAATGCAATCATCTTGGAAAAGGCGCGTTCGGACGTCGATACGATCCCAAAGCTTGCCCGACATTTGATCGACTCCGGCGGCAAGAGACTGCGTCCGATGTTGACATTGGCCGCCGCCAAAATGTGTGGCTATGAGGGCGAGGGCCACGTCTGGCTTGCCGCCAGTGTCGAGTTCTTGCACACCGCCACGCTACTCCACGACGATGTGGTCGATGAAAGCGATCTGCGCCGCGGCAAGGAGACCGCGCGCCTATTGTGGGGCAATCAAGCGGCGGTCCTGGTGGGCGACTTTCTGCTCGGCCAGTCGTTCAAAATGATGGTCGAGGTCGGCTCGCTCGAGGCCCTTGGAATTCTCTCAAATGCCGCGGCGGTAATTGCCGAAGGCGAAGTCATGCAACTCGCCGCCTCAAAGAACACGGCGACGACAGAAGACGAATACCTGGCGGTGATCAACGCCAAGACGGCGGCGCTTTTTTCGGCCGCCGCGGAGGTCGGCGCGGCCATTGCCAAAAGGCCTGAGCAGGAAGCAGCGGCGCTGCGATCCTACGGCAAGAACCTCGGCATTTCGTTCCAACTCGTCGATGACGCTCTCGACTATTCCGGCGAGCAGGCACGCCTCGGCAAGTCGATTGGCGACGATTTTCGCGAGGGCAAGATCACTTTGCCGGTCGTCTTGTCGTACCGGCGCGGAAACCAGCAGGAACGGCAATTCTGGCATCGCACCCTAGAGCGCGGCGAGATTGAAGACGGAGACCTCGAACAGGCAATCGACCTCATCACGGGTCACCAGGCGATCGAGGATGCGATCGAGCGGGCTCGCCACTATGGCGCCATGGCACGCGACGGATTGGCGATCTTTCCGGATTGCGAGCGCAAAAAGGCTCTGCTCGACGTTGTCGATTTCTGCATTGGCAGAGCGCACTGAGCGATCGCCAGCGATGTTTGGCCGGCGATGAAACGATGAAGCGCCTGCAATGTCGGCAGTTGGGCAGTCACCGACTCGCGAACTCGAACTGCTGGAATTGATCCGAGCAGCATCCCTAACTGAGTACGCTCGCCGCCACCCACCACTTCGGTTGCCGTGATCTAATGGTGTCGGCGGCGGCTTCTGCCTCGGTCAATGATACGAACAGTCCGAAACAGGTCGGCCCGCTTCCAGAGAGCCGCGCCAACAGCACTCCGGACGCGCTGTCGAGGCATGAAAGCACGTCACTGATGATCGGTGCCAGCCGCCGGGCCGGCAACTCGAGATCGTTTGCGCGCGGGCCAATCCAGTCCACCACATCAGAGATGGTCGCCATCGCCGGCGGCACCTCGTGATCGCCATGGCCGCTGAGATCTGTCAGTCGCGGCGCATCGACGTGGGCAAACACCTCTGCCGTCGCAAGTTTTAGTCCAGGATTGACCAAGACAACGGGTAGAGGAGGAATTTGCGCCAGGGGTGAAACGATTTCACCAAGCCCGGCGACATGTGACGCCCGTTGGGCAAGGCAAACCGAAACATCAGCCCCGACCGCACGCGCAATTTGCGCCCAATCCACCTTGCCCGCCAGTTGCGGATTGGCCTTTGCGATGGCCCTGAGCGTGGCTGCCGCGTCGGCCGAGCCTCCGCCCAGACCGGCAGCGACGGGCAGATTTTTGTCGAGCGTTATGGCGCCAATCGTCGCGCCCGTACCGCCACTTAGCAATAGCCCTGCTATGGCCGCGTCAATCAAATTGCCACCGTCGATCTGATCAGCGAACGGCCCTCGCACCTTGAGTGTGCGTGGACCGCTCGGATCGAGACGGACGCAGTCACCGAGTGCTGCAAAGGCAACTACGCTGTGAAGCTGATGATAGCCGTCCGGACGCCGCCCAAGGACCTTCAACGTCAGATTGACTTTGGCGGCGGCCAACTCGCAGATAACGCTCATTTTCGGAATCAACCCGCGAACATTAGGAATCTGTCTGAGTAATAATGTAGCGATCAAAATCGTAGAACAAAATTCTCAGCAACACCGCACCTGGGCCGCTCGTTACCACTTCAGCTGCACCAACATCGCTGTCTTTGTGACGGACCGGCAGATGGTGTGATCCAGATGCAGAGCCGGTCCGGCGTCAGCTTCTCGGCGACAATGCGCTTTGCCAGCGACCGATTTTCGCTCGCTTCGCGACCTCACCGAGTGCTTGGGTAGCCTGCCGCTAGTATTTGGCGAGCCACTCGCGCGCTAAACGTTGGGCCTTGGCAATCTCGCGGCGGGACATCTCTTGCGAGATCTCAGTGCGGTACTCCCGGGCCTGTTTGTTGCCACGCAGTGCAGCGAGATTGAACCACTTGTGAGCCGCGATCAGATCCGGATCCACATCGCGGCCGCTCGAATACATGAGGCCGAGCTCAAAGAGCGCGTCTGGCGACGTGCTCAAACCACCACAAGTCGCACCCTCAACGGCGGTCAACTCCAAACGTGCCATATCGGTCTGTCCCAATCATTTGTCACGATGACACCTGGACGTGGCATCGGTTCTTCAACTGCGCGAAGTCAACCAGCGCGCAGATCGAACGATGAGGGATTTTCTAAAAATAAGAAGTAAATACGAGGCGTGCCGAACGTTCATCGATTATCGACAATTCGTTCAAATTCCTATCGAGTTATACCAAAATAGAGCATTTTTCCAATTTGAGAACCGTTGTTAGCCGTTTGGAAGGCAATTCGATTCAGCTCTGATTAACCACGTATTCATATGGTGTGGTTTGGAATTGAATATGGCGGCAATGAGGCACGTCAAACGGGAGGGTGCCGGTCACGCCCCGAAAAGTCCTAGGTCCTCGTGCGAGGGCACCGTTGAGCCAGGCTCCCGTCCCTCAAAACCATGGCTATTGCAGAGGTTTTGCGGGTACGGCGTACACGGGCATATTGCGACTCGTTTCACTCATTGAAACAATTGTGGGTAATTTGTATAGTGACCGTCTAAATACGGCCTAATTTCATGATTTTTGTGGATGGACAAGCAATGGGACTGATGCGGGAACAGGGCCCAGCGGATAGAACTGCAACACAGCACGTCGCCTGCGAATGCGAAATGCCGTGAATGCTGATTTTACAAATTAGAGGGCAGCGGTACGGCGGAAAGTGATTTCCGCTCCCTGGAGCGGCACAAGAGCACTCCGGGGACCGCTCGGTCGAAGCCGGCTTTGCCGAGGCAAGGCTAAGCGCACAGTTTCCCCGC
Source organism: Hyphomicrobiales bacterium (assembly GCA_030600135.1). GTDB lineage: Bacteria > Pseudomonadota > Alphaproteobacteria > Rhizobiales > JAUVMS01 > JAUVMS01. The sequence goes on from JAUVMS010000356.1 coordinate 3,248, forward strand.
GCGACCATGGGTCGAGTGGGGTTGAAGGCCTGCGTCGAAGCGCGTGGCAGAGCTTCATCCACGCAGGACTTTGGGGGGTGCGGATGCCGAAACGGGTCCGCACCTCCTTACCCGATCGTCGACATGATAAACATTTGAGGCGCTTGGTAGAATGACGGCTGAGCGTGCCGTATTGGTGGTGCGTGCCAGCACGTTCATCATGTTGTTCGATGGTGTTGCGAGGTCCGTGAAGGCGTCAGCCACTGCGTTGAGTGAAGCAAGCCATGCTGTCAGGCTCTGGATGGCAAGGAATTCACGTCGTGTCCTTGCCAAACGAACGGCGAACTCGGGGCGGGAGGTTTGTGCGGCACGGTACGGCTTTGGATTGCACATCTGGCAACCGGTCACGACGCCTCAGCCATCTGAACCACACAGCTTCAGGACACCACCTTAGTTGCTCGCCCGCCCAAAAAGTACTCGCGATCCTCATTACAACCGTTGATTTCGATCAACCGACCCCCAGGCGCTAACATTTATAGCTCGAAGTTCATGCTGGATACGTAGCTCCATAGATCTCGGAAATAAGTTCTCGAATTAAAATTCCATGATCCAAATTCGAACGAAATGGCTTTGATCACTCCATTCATTAAACTTTTTCCGCACCCTTGAGCACATGGCAATCGTCGCCGTCGGTGTCAATTTCCATCATGCCGACATTTGCTATTTTCTCCTCTTGGAATATCTCATCAATTGTTCGCACCTGCACGCTTTCAACCCCGAAATCGTCGTCCTCGCAGAAGCTGTCGCGACGCTCATGCAGCGAAGATAAGGCTGATCAGACGTTTGGGACATGAAGGCTGGTGATGCCGCTTGCGCCACCGGCAGCGCACTTTGTGACTGTGGAAATTTCGATCTTCTTGAGCGCAATCTGCTCGTAGCAAAACGCCGTCTGTTCGGTCAGGTAAAGTTTTGCTTTTCCATTGCAATGTAACCGCATTGCGCATGATCAATCGCCAACATTTGCGCCGACCTCAACCGGTACGGGAGCATCCGCCCTCACCAACCGCCGCGCCACAGCTCGTTCCCACTGAAAATCCCAATCCGAACCACTTCCTTTGCCCAAAAAGACTGAATTGTAGATTTCCATTTTTTGATCACGCAGCAAATGCACGTGATCCAAGCAAGTGCGGCGTCCTGAACCGGAGCTAACGGCGAATTTTGGTGATGGTTAGAAAGTGAAGGCGGCGTATCGTGGCGGTTGCAAGACCAGCCACATCC
>JAUVMS010000293.1 GCA_030600135.1 Hyphomicrobiales bacterium
GCATTTCTCGTCGCCGCGTTGGCGATGATACCGACGGCGCGAAGTGAGCCGCAATGGCGCATCGTGCTCGAGCAACAGCTCTTCAAGGAAAAGGCGTGCACAATGGCGCTGCTCTCCAATATTCAGGAAAAGGACGTTGCTCGTGAGATCGTCGTCTCGGCGCTCGCCCGTTGTGAGGACGGTTGGACGTTCGATACCAAGCGCGAGCGTCCGAACATGAAATTCTCCATAAAAACCTGCCCCAGTCGATGCTGAGTTCGGACGCGCCCGTCGCACTACCGAGCATCGCCAGAACAATGTCGAAGCCAGTCACCCCTCGTCCGAAGATTACTTTGAGATGACTTGTCCTATACTTCTGTGTAATTCGCGAAATCCGCCAAAAACTTGATCTTTGTCAACGTGTCGGGTCCAACCAAACACCAAGACGGAGACATGACCCACCCGATGTCGGCAATCGAGCGAGCGAGCGGCCAAAATTCACCCGCGCACCCTGGCGCCTCGTTGCGGCGCAGCCTGGGGCTGCCTTTGGTCACGCTCTACGGCCTAGGCGTCACCATTGGCGCCGGAATCTATGTGCTGATCGGCGCGGCGGCCGGAGCGGCCGGCCTTTACGCACCGGTTTCTTTCGTCGTTGCCGCAGCGGTCATGGCGTTTACCGCATGCTCGTTTGCCGAATTTGCCGGGCGTCTACCTGTCAGCGCGGGCGAAGCAGCGTACGTTCAGGCTGGCCTTGGGTTTCGTGCCGTCTCGACGACGGTGGGGCTGGCGGTCGTCGTGGTCGGCACGGTGTCGGCGTCGGCAATATCGGTCGGTAGCGTGGGCTACATCCAAGCCTTCGTGGATCTGCCCGAGGGAATTCTGGTTCCCATTATCGTCCTCGCCATGGGCGGCGTCGCGGCATGGGGGATTTCGGAATCGGTCTCGCTTGCGGCGCTCTTTACCGTGATCGAGATCGGTGGGCTGTTGTTGATCATCGGTGCGGGCTTTGTCGCAGAGCCGGGTCTCGCTTATCGGGTAACGGAGATTTTACCATCGGCAGGCGACAGCCATGCCCTGACCGGCATCTTCGCAGCCAGTTTGCTCGCCTTCTTCGCTTTCGTCGGCTTTGAAGACCTGGTCAACATCGCCGAGGAGGTGAAACGTCCCGAGCGGACACTGCCGAGGGCGATTTTCCTGACATTGACCATCGCCACGCTACTCTACTTCCTGGTGGTGTCGGTGGCGGTCTTGTCGGTGCCGCTCGACCAACTCGCGGCCTCCAAGCGTCCCCTCGGGCTCGTGTTCGAGCGGCTGACGGGCGGCTCGCCAGCCCTCATAAGTGCGATCGCAATCGTGGCGACGCTCAACGGCATCATTATACAGATGATCATGGGCTCGCGCGTCATCTATGGGCTGGCAGCGCAAGGCAGTCTGCCTTCGATCCTGGGCTGGGTTAACCCGTTGACGCGGACACCGCTGATCGCAACCGCCATCGTCGTATCTGGGGTTCTCACCTTGGCGATGACCTTTCCGCTAACCGGCCTGGCCGAGACCACATCGCGGATCACGCTGGCGATCTTCGCCCTTGTCAATGTCGCGCTCATCCGGATCAAGATGAAGGGATCCCCGGCGCCGGAAGGGACGTTTATCGTGCCGTTCTTCGTGCCGGTTGTCGGGCTCGTGTCATGTGTCGCGCTGCTTGCGATTGATCTCGTGCTCTAGCCCGATCTACTCAAATTTGCGACATGGCTGCCGCTTTGCCAGCGCTCGCGCCTGCGATCTTGCCGAAGACCGCGCCCGACATCAGGCCGGTGCCGCCCGGATAGTTGTGGTAGAAAATCCCACCGACCAACTCGCCGGCGGCATAGAGCCCGGGTATCGGGCGAAGATCGGTGTCGACGACTTGGGCGTTGGTGTCGATGCGCAAACCGCCGAAGGTGAATGTGATCCCGCAAGTCGTCGCATAGGCCTCGAACGGCGGGGTGTCGAGTGGGTTCGCCCAGTTGGTCTTGTCTATGGCGAGGCCCTCGGTACGGCGGCCGTCCTTAGCGGTCGGGTCGAAGGCGACGTCGTTGCGAATAGCCAAGTTGTATGCCGCCACTTCTTCGAGAAAGGCCTTTTCATCGACGCCAGAAAGCTGCGCGGCAAGTCCTTCGAGGGTGTCGGCGCTGACTTTCGTTATCTGGCGAATGTTGTATTCATCACGCAGCAAGTGCTTGACCCTCTGGTCAAACACCTGCCAGGCGAATTGGCCGGGCTGAGAGAGAATAACGCGGCCGTACTTTGCGTAAGTGTAGTTGCGGAAATCGGCGCCCTCATCGACAAAACGTTTGCCCTCGGCGTTGACCATTATGCCGAACGGGTAGGAATGCTTTTGGAATTGATCTCCGACCGCCAGGTCGCCGAATTCCGGTGCATTCATCTCCCAGCCGACCGCATGACACCCCGACCAGTTGCCATAGGGCGCGGCACCAACATCGAGCGCCATCTTGATGCCGTCGCCGGTGTTAAAGCGCGTGCCACGCACCTTGGCCAGCTCCCAGCCCGGCCCCAAATAGCGCGTGCGCCATTCGGGATTGGCCTGAAATCCGCCAGCGGCGAGGACGACGGTTTTTGCGGTCAAGGGCTCAGGGCGGCCGCCGCCTCGTCGCACCATAACACCGGTCACCCGTTCGCCGTCAAAGATCAGACCGGCGGCGCGGGCGTCATATTCAATCGCCGCCTGGCGCTCGAGACAGGCCTTGGTCAAGGCGTCCACCAGGCCGGGACCACCACCCCAGGCCTCGACCGTAAGACCACCCCAAAACTTGAAACGCCCGTCGATCTTGAAGGCCTGACGGCCATACATGGGCACAAAGCGCACGCCGTTGCTGCGCATCCAAATCATGGTGTCGCGCGAACGGCGCACCACCAGTTCGACCAAGTCCGGGGCTGAACGGAATTGCGTGACGCGAAACATGTCGTCGAAGAAGCGATCCTCGTCGTAGGTCGCGAAATCGGTGCTTTCGATCTCGTCGCTCGTCAGGTCGGGCATGACGGCTTTGAGATCATCGATGCCACGATAGGCAAAGCGCATGGCGCCGGCGGTGAAGCGGCTGTTGCCGCCGCTCTCGTCTCTCGGAGCCCGCTCTAATACAGAAACACGTGCACCTTGCTCGCGAGCCGACAAGGCTGCACACAAGGCCGCGTTTCCAGCCCCCACAACAACAACATCCGTGTCCGTCATTCGATCTGCTCACAAGGCACCGGGTCCCGCACCATTAGGTGCCGACCGTGGCCGTGATTGCAAGGCGCGTGTTGGTATGGACCGTAGTGAAAGTGGTATCGTATAGCGCGCGCTCGCCGCGCCTCGCCAACGAACCCGAAATGCCGGTCAATTGCGTCCATGTGAGTGGAATCGGCTCTAGAACTTGGCGATGATCGAGCCCTGAACGATATTGCGGTTGTTGCTGTCGAGGAATTTGGTGGAGATCCGTTCCTCGCGGATGAGATCGACCGCAACACCAACGTCTTTGTTCAAATCATATCCGAGGGAGGCTTTGTAATCGATATTTTCGACAATCCTGTTGTCACTGAACAATTCACTGTTGGCGTATCTCGCTCCAAGCCCGAGTTTGAAGTTCTTGCGAATGAGATAATTCAGTGTGCCACTGAAGGCAAACCGCTCGCCCGAGGCGCCGCCTTCCTCAAAATCAACACCCGTCAACCCTTTCTCCGCGCCAAGTTTAATTTGGATGCGGCGCGTCGGCGACAGAACCAGTTCACCGGTTACCGCCGGTCGTGGAAATCCTCCTTGAGGTAATTGATTCCAAGTCTTGCGCTTATCTTGGCTGTCGGAATGATGTTGAGGCCGGCATCGAAATGAAACCGTGTCGCATCACGATCAATTGAATCGGGGTTACCCGGCGTTCCGCGTACATTTTCCGTAGAAGCCTCAAATCGGGTCCGAAATTCCAGTTTACGCGTAAAGACAAAGCCATATTCTTGCTTGAGGCGGAATTCCTCCGAGTCGCGAAAATCCTGATCCCCTGTACTGCCCGAAATAAGGCGGACGTCGTTGTAATCTTGATTGGCGTAGCTGATGCCGATCGTGTACTGCCCGCGTTGCAAATCAACCGTTGCAAACATTGTGGCATCGATATCCGTATACGCCACCGGTTCGGCAGCGCCCAGAGGTACATCGTCGTCCGTCACCGAGCGCGATTGATGGGCATACCATGCTCGAACTTGGGTGCCGAGGGAGACCAAGGGTGCGATCAAATGATTGTGCGTAAACTCGCCACCAAAATCGGCGAAAGAATCTGCCTTGCTTTCATTGTACTCGGCGATGTATGAGGCCAGGCGAAATAGCGTCTGGTGTTGTTCGCTATCAACAACGGCAATGATCTCAGGCGCCGCATATGCGATCAAATCATCTCTAACGAGAATTTCCCTCCCAAAAATGTTGGAGTCATAGATCAAACCAACGTAAGCAGCCGGCAAAACGGTCAAGTTTCCCCGCTTGAAGCCCTTCGCCTGAAGAGTGCTGGATCCAGGTAGCCGGACAACGGGCTCAGCCGACACGGGCACGCAAAACAGCGCGTTCAACGATCCAATGGGAGACAAAAGAACGAGAGTCAAAATCAAGGCAAAGCGGTGAGGTCGCCGAAATCTCGGTCGCGAGCGGGCGCATGCAAGCCAGCGGCCTGCCCTCAATCGTTTTGCCGTTCGACCCCCTTGCGGGCTCATGACCAAGAAACTTTCTTCCATTCACGACGCGAGCAGATTTCGCAACGACACACCCAGTTGCGCACCGGACCAGAATACATGCACGCACTCACGATGTTCAAAGGCTGGACTCGAGATTACCAATCAGCCTGAAGGCACGGCCTGATACAGGACGCTGGCTACTAAAATGAACTCGAACGAAACGCTTGCGCCGCCAACTCTTGGACGCGCCCGTCACGCGATGTGGTTGCGCTGTCGGCAAACCGTGTCGCAATGGTCGCTCACGATAGAGGTCAAACTACAGATCCCTGACGAACCCAACTGGCGTGGACAGTTCCTCGTCTCGAAGTCCGCGTACAACCAAGAAAGATTCATCGGCGGTTTGTCTGGCGATCGCTATCCTGCCGCAAGGCCGAAGCTGACGCCGACATTTTCAACGGGCTGTTAA
>JAUVMS010000342.1 GCA_030600135.1 Hyphomicrobiales bacterium
CGTCAAATGCGCCGGAGAATTCTCGCTCACGATGACGCAACCCGGGTTTCGAGCCCCCAGCGTGGGCTCGGTGGCACCTGATCGGCGTACCCAAGGCGCCCGAGCATTTGCACCGTCTGGCCCGGCCCGGCGCCGAGGGCCTTATGGATCTCGACCCGAGCAAACGCCATCTCCGGATATTCCTGCAGGGTTTGGCTGAGCGGCTGCAACGCGAGCCTGAGTGCGGTGGCGCGAAGATTGATGCCGAGCCAGGCGCGCCCGGTCGCAATCTGGTCGGCCCGACTGTTGCTATCGGTCACCACCCAGACGTAGCCCATGGCGGAATTGAGTAGCCCTCTGAACATGTCCATTCCCTGCTTGAAGGCGTCCGATTGCGGGTCGCCGATCGTCTCGCGCGTCAGCATTCCGACCAGATTGAGCGCCTCCAGCATCGCTCCGCCGAGGTAAATCCCATCGGGATTGGTTTGGATCTCGGACTTGCCGATGCGCATCAGCCGCACACTTTCCATTCGCGTGCTCTCGGTCAGCATTTCGATTTCGTGACCGGTCCAGGTGAGCGCTCGCAGTTGCTTGAGGCCGTCCTCGGTGTTCGTCGTACCGATTGTTAGCCCACTGAAACTCGCGTTTTGAAGCTGGCCCAAGACGTCCGGCGCAATGGGGCGCGACGTGTCGTAGAGCGAACGGTTCGTGCGGCGATCGTGGACGTAGCGGAAAAGCTCCGGCGCCTTCGCCAACGGATCGCGCCTCAGCGTGATTTCGGCCACTGGGCGCTCATCCAATCGCTCCTCTGAGGTGCCATTGGGAAAAAGCGTAACGTCACTCGCGTACCCATCGCTTGCCGCCGCCATGCTCAAAAGCTCCAGGAAACAACCGAGACCAATGGAGATTTGGCGATCGAAGGGATCCGTTTCAGGAAGCCGGCGATCGGCGTCGCAAAAAAGCGTAATCTTGGACTTTTGCGAGAGGTCCACCAGCCACGGCTGTCGATTGTGCGGGTTTGGCGCCAGGATGGCGTATGAGAGCGCCCGCATGCGCGGGTCGGCGTATCCTGTTCCTGCGGCCGACCAGGGCCTGAGCGCGGCGCCGGGTGTTCGCGTCATGCTGAAGGCGGTTGCACCCGCCGCGGCGATGACCACCGAAGATCCGATAACGTAGAGCACTTGGCGGCGTGAAACAGACATGAGGGGCTCCATTTGCTTCGTTGCCTGACTATATAGTTCGACGTTAAACTAAATCAAGTGCTGCTTCCGTTTCCTGATGATTGCGGGTTTTCGGATGCATAATTCCACCAGCGCGACAAATCCTGCAGAGTGCCGCGCCCGATTAAGTCAACTTTAAGGATCCTCAACGATAGTTCCATTCTGAAACAGTTGGGCAATTGCCGCGTCAGTTGTCGGCCAGCGATTTGCTGCGCCGAGGTAATAAGGGGACGATTATGAGGATGATCCGGTCCGCGATCTTTGGCGCTGCGCTTGTTGCAGGAACTTTTGGCGCCGCTGAGGCCAGCAGTATTTGGGTACCCGCAGGTGGGAGCTTAAAGGACGATAGCTTCAGGGGCACGTTGATTCCGCAAGCGGTTGCCATTCCGGAGACCAAAACCTGGTATCTGCGCGGCGATGTTGGTTGGACTGTAGGAAATAGCGCCGACATCGAGCTCAGGAGTGGGCCGGGCCAGGTCTGGAAGCCGAGCAGCAATTATGTTCTGAGCTTCGGCGCTGGCAAGTACCTGACGCCGAGTTGGCGCGGCGAGCTGCTGTTTGACTATCGCGACAGGGACAAAATATTCCAAACGAGCACAGACATCCTTAGCCTCGCGAGTTACTCAGGGCTTGTGAACGTCTACTATGATTTTCTCGCAGGCAGTCATTTCCGTCCCTACCTTGGCGCCGGTCTGGGCATGTCACTGCACCAGCTGGAACGCAAAACAGATATCACGAATATAGGAAATGAAAGCAAACGCATCGACAACAACTACGCCTTGGCGGCGACTGTTATGGCGGGCTTTGCCTATGAGTTCGATACCGGCTTGTGGCTCGATGCGAACTATCGCTACATGTGGCAGGACGCAGACATACGGGCAACGGCGGCGGATGGCTGCTGCTTAAGCACCATCGAGATCGGATCGCGCCATGATCACGAGTTGCGTGTCGGAATGCGCTATGACATCTGGTAGGCTTGGCGCCGGGTCGGCCTGAAGCTGGTCGACCATCATAACCTCGAATTCTGCGAATACATGGGCGGGCCGAGTGCTCGCCCAGTTGCTTTGTGGCAAACCATATTGCGCCGCAACATTCTCTGTTGACTTCGTGTATCTCAGCTACTAGCTCTGTCTGTGGGACACGCCTCCCCAACGAGGCGCGACTATCTGTAAGGGTAGCATGACATGACAGAGCTCACGAGGCCGGCCCTCAAACCGGCCAACCCGCGTTTTTCATCCGGGCCCTGCGCCAAGCGGCCGGGATGGTCACTACAAAATCTCAAATCTGCACCACTTGGGCAATCGCATCGCGCAGCTGCGGGCAAGTCGCGCCTCGCCCGAGCGATCGACGCGACCCACGAACTACTCGGTCTGCCGCGTGACTACCGCATTGCCATCATGCCGGCGTCGGACACCGGCGCGTTTGAGGCTGCCATGTGGTCGCTGCTTGGCGCACGGGGCATCGACGCGCTTGCCTGGGAGAGTTTTGGCAAGGGCTGGGTCACCGATATTTTGGGCCAGCTTGCCCTCGAGGACGTTCGCGTTCTCGAAGCGGATTACGGCAGGCTGCCCGACCTCGCGCGTGTCGATTTTTCGCGCGACGTTGTTTTCACCTGGAATGGCACGACCTCGGGCGTCCGCGTGCCGGATGGTGACTGGATTCCCGACGATCGAGAGGGCCTCACCCTTTGCGACGCCACGTCGGCAGCGTTTGCCCAGCCCATTGATTGGCGCAAGATCGATGTTGCGACGTTTTCCTGGCAGAAGGTGCTGGGTGGCGAGGCGCAACACGGCATGCTGGTCCTCGGCCCGCGAGCGGTTGAACGCCTGGAAAGCTACGTCCCGCCCTGGCCGCTGCCAAAAATTTTTCGCCTCACGAAGGCCGGCAAATTGACTAGCGGCGTTTTCGAGGGCGCGACCATAAACACACCGTCCATGTTGTGCGTTGAGGACTACCTCGATGCGCTGAATTGGGCAGAAAGCATCGGCGGTCTCAAGGCGCTCATCGCCCGCGCCGACGCCAACGCATCTGCTATCGCCGATTGGGTCGAGCGCACCGCTTGGATCGATTTTCTTCCCGCCGATCCACGCACCCGCTCCAACACCTCGGTTTGCTTGAAGATCGTCGCCCCCGAGGTCGCCACGCTACCAGCCGAAGCGCAGGCAAAGTTCGCCAAGGAGATCGCAAGTTTGCTTGCCGCCGAAGAGGTCGCCCTAGATATCGGCGCTTATCGCGATGCCCCACCGGGGTTGAGAATATGGGCCGGGTCGACCGTGGAAATCTCGGATATCGAGGCGTTGCTGCCCTGGCTCGATTGGGCCTTTTCCTCCGCAAGCGCGAGATTGCCGGCGCCCGTTTGAAACATCGCCCGACCATCATTGAAGCAGCAGATGACTGAGATCCCAGGTGCCGATAATTGACCCGGCACATCAAAGAGGATGACAATCAAATGGCTCCGAAAGTGCTCATTTCCGACAAGCTCTCCCCCCGTGCCGTCGAAATATTCGAACAACGCGGCGTCGCGGTGGATTTCAAGCCCGGGCTCGATAAGGCCGAGCTCCTCGCCATCATCGCCGACTATGACGGGCTTGCCGTTCGCTCCGCCACGAAGGTGACAGAGAAAATTATCAATGCCGCCGACAACTTGAAGGTCATTGGCCGTGCCGGAATTGGTGTTGACAACATCGACAAAAAGGCCGCGACCCAGCGTGGCATCATCGTCATGAACACGCCATTCGGCAACTCCATCACGACGGCCGAGCACGCCATCTCGCTCATGCTCGCGCTCGCTCGCCAGATTCCCGAAGCCAGCAGCTCGACCAAGTCCGGCAAATGGGAAAAGTCCCGTTTCGTGGGTGTTGAAATCACCGGCAAGACGTTGGGCATTATCGGGTGCGGCAACATCGGCTCGATTGTCGCCGAGCGTGCCTTGGGTCTAAAAATGAAAATCGTTGTCTACGATCCGTTTCTCTCGCCTGAGCGCGCCATTCAAATCGGTGTTGAAAAGGTTGCGCTCGATGCGCTACTGGCACGCTCAGATTTCATTTCCCTCCACACCCCGCTTACCGATCGAACACGCAACATTTTGGATGCCGCGGCTCTCTCCAAGACCAAACCCGGAGTTAGGATCGTCAACTGCGCGCGCGGCGGATTGATCGTCGAACGAGCGCTGCTGGACGCACTCGAATCGGGCCAGGTCGCCGGTGCCGCACTCGATGTTTTTTCCGAGGAACCGCCAGCAAGCAGTCCCCTCTTCGAGTTGGAGCACGTCGTTTGCACGCCGCACCTCGGTGCCTCCACTGCGGAAGCGCAGGAAAATGTCGCGCTGCAAGTGGCCGAGCAGATTTCCGATTATCTTCTTACCGGTGGCGTGACGAATGCGCTCAATATGCCCTCAATATCGGCGGAAGAAGCGCAAAAG
>JAUVMS010000034.1 GCA_030600135.1 Hyphomicrobiales bacterium
TCACAGCCTTTGGCATACTGCACCTTTATTATCCCTCGCCTGAGAGGGTCGGCGTCCTCGGGATACCTACTCAAAGGGGAGATCGGCTTTTCATTTCGCTGCTAGGTTCGGCTTTTATCAATCTTGCTTGGCTCGGGCTCGTTGGCCCGAACCTTTGGTGGGCCCTTGGCATCTCGCTCATCTATGCCGCCCTGGTGTTCAGATGGGCCTAGGAGATGCCGAGGATTAACAGGTGGCGAACCTTTTGCCCATGCCACCGCAAATCAAGGGAGGACGTGAATGCTACGAACATTGACCGTGTCTGCAGCTGCTGCCGCGCTATTGCTCGGTGCCGCTGCCGCAAAGGCCGACGAGGCGGCCGCCAAACGCTGGGTCGACAGCGAGTTCCAGCCGTCAACGCTCTCCAAGGAAGAGCAGATGAAGGAGATGCAATGGTTCATCAAGGCGGCCGAACCATTTAAGGGGCTCTCCATTAAGGTGGTATCGGAGACCATTCCGACACATGAGTATGAGTCCAAGACGCTCACAAGAGCGTTTGAGGAAATCACCGGAATCAAGGTGACGCACGACCTCATTCAGGAAGGTGACGTTATCGAAAAACTGCAGACCCAGATGCAATCGGGCGAAAACATCTTCGACGCCTACATCAACGATTCCGATCTCATAGGCACCCACTTTCGCTATGGTTTCGTCGCCAACCTGACGGATTGGATGGCGGGTGAGGGCAAGGACGTAACGCTGCCGTCGCTTGATGTTGACGACTTCATTGGCAAGGAGTTCACAACGGCACCGGACGGTAAACTCTACCAACTGCCGGACCAACAGTTCGCCAACCTCTATTGGTTCCGCTACGATTGGTTCCAGCGGGACGACTTCAAGAACAAGTTCAAGGAAATTTACGGCTACGACCTGGGCGTGCCGGTCAATTGGTCGGCGTACGAGGACATTGCCGAATTTTTCTCCACGCACATCAAGGAAATTGATGGCAAGGCGATCTATGGCCACATGGACTACGGCAAGAAGGCACCCGACCTCGGGTGGCGGTTTACGGACGCGTGGCTTTCCATGGCCGGTGCCGGCGACAAAGGGCTGCCCAATGGTAAGCCTGTCGACGAGTGGGGCATTCGCGTCGAGGGCTGTCGCCCGGTCGGCGCAACCGTTGCCCGGGGTGGCGCCACGAACGGGCCAGCGGCCAAGTACGCCCTGCGCAAATATATGGAATGGCTGCGTAAATACGCCCCTCCGGGCGCTCTCGGCATGGACTTTTATCAATCTCTGCCGTCGCTCGCCAAGGGCAACGTGGCGCAGCAGATTTTCTGGTATACAGCCTTTACCGCTTCCATGATTGCGCCAAAGAGCGCGGGCAACAACACTGTGGATGACAGCGGCAAACCTCTTTGGCGGATGGCGCCGAGCCCGCACGGGCCCTATTGGGAAGAGGGTCAAAAGCTCGGCTATCAAGACGCCGGCTCCTGGACACTTCTGAAGTCCACGCCGGTCAACCGCCGCAAAGCCGCCTGGCTCTACGCGCAGTTCACGGTCGCCAAGACGGTATCTCTCAAGAAGAGCCATGTCGGCCTCACGATCATTCGCGATTCCGATATCAACCACGAGAGCTTTACCGAGCGGGCGCCAAATCTCGGCGGCCTGGTGGAATTTTATCGCTCGCCGGCGCGGGTGCGCTGGACGCCGAGTGGCACCAACGTGCCGGACTACCCCAAACTCGCGCAGCTCTGGTGGCAGAACATCGGTGAGGCGGTTGCCGGCGAGGTGACGCCCGAGACGGCGATGGACAATCTGGCTCGCGAGCAGGACAAGGTGCTGCGCCGCCTGCAGCGTGCAAACGTTCAAGGTGAATGTGGACCGAAACTCAACGAGGAGGTCGACGAGGCCGAGTGGTTGAGTAAGCCCGGTTCGCCCAAGGCCATGCTCGCGAACGAAAAGCCGCAGGGCATGACGGTGAATTACGACGAGCTCATCATGAGCTGGCAAAAGTAGTTGGCTGACCGAGGCGGGTGGGCGTTGCCAAACGCCACCACGCAATGAACAGAACAACAGGGTCGGGAGCCGAGCTTTCCGGCCCTTACGTTTTGGCCATCAAGCCACGCGTCACCCGGTAAAGAACCGACGTATGTCATTGAACTCGCTGAGCAACCGTGTTTCGATTTTTCCACCGAACTTTTGCCGGGCACTTTCCTCCCACGCATCGAGCCAGGAAATGTCTTGGCCGGTTTCCGGTCGTGGTGGGATCAAAACCAGCTTTTCCAGTGGCGCGGCGAGGACACGGCTTTGGAAATCGCTCTCGACCCAAGCCTGGTCCCTGGCACTCAAACCGCGCCTCGAGACGGCCAAATCTCCGACCCAGTGCTTGACGTCGTTCTGAGTAGCGTAATCGAGAGCGAATATGGCGGCGTCGCGCACGCGCGAGCCCTCGTCGAATTCGTCGAACCATTTGAGCCAGATGGCCGCAAGCTCAACGTCCCAGTAAATTTCGACGAGATCGGGCTCGGTGTAGAGCGTGCGTCGGGGCATGGGCGGTCTCAGAGACTCCATCGGTGGTGAGCTTCAGGCAGGGGATTGCCAGAGCGGACGACGGTTTGGACTATTCCGGATTGCGCTCCATTTGCGCAACGCCGTCCTCAATCTTAACCCAGGGCTGTTTTTCAGAGCACCAGATATGTGCAACGGGTGTCACCCAGGATGAATCATCGAGCGTGCCGGCCTTGATGAAGATGAGACCGTCATAGGCCTCGCCGCCGCTGGCAATCGGCGAGCCGCAACTACTGCAGAACTTGCGATAGAAAGGCTTGCCGCTGGCGCCAGAGTGATCCTCATAGGTCGCCAGGCTATTGCCCTCGATGGTTACCGAATCGGCAGGCATGCCAAGGTTGAGCGAAAAGGACGAACCTGAGTTCTTCTGGCAAGTGACGCAGTGGCAAACGCCGATGAAGGCCGGTTCGGCATCGGATTTGTAGCGCACCGAACCACACAAGCAGCCACCTTCGATCTTGGACATTGCAATCCTCCCTAACGCAACAGCGCATGCTGACCATAGGGGAATGGCAACAACGATGCATGAGAAAAGTACAAGGCCCGGCTTCGCCACACTTTGCAGGGCCATGGAGGGGATTTCAGACTGAAGGCCGCGGACCAGCTTACGCGCTTGTCAGATAGCCCACCAAACGCGTTCGCGTCTCAGGCATCGTGAGACCTCGCGGCAAGAGTACATCGCGCTCGAGGAAATAGGCGGTCAGCTTCAGGCCGTCGACGACGTCGCTCGGCTCGGGCTCGCCACTGCGATCCCTGCGCAAAAACCTGGGCAGCCGCAGGAGCTTGTCGGCGTATGGCATGCCCGCATCTCGCGATACCGCACGGCCCGTTTTCGGCGAGACAAACACCAGATCGTCGGTCGAACCGGTTGCGGCACAGGTCGTCAAGTCGAGGCCAAAACCGAGCTCCTCCAAGAGCGCCAACTCCCAGCGGACGTAGAGCGCCGGCCACACTTCGTCGTCGAGCAGATAGCCGAGCACAAACTGCGTCACCTCATAAAGGCTTGGGTGTGGATCGCGCTCGGGCAGCAGTCGGGCGAGCGCGCAGAGCGACATGAGTCCTGAGAGCGCCACCTTGCGCTCCATGACCTCGGCAGCAAGTCCGCGCCGCAACTCGGCGGTGAGATTGCCCAGGTGTTCCGCAAGGCGGGCGCGCCAGGTTGCATCCACATGGTTGCCGAGTTGCAGGATCGGGCGGTTGCGACGCGAGCGCCCGCCGCGCACGAGCCCGAGGTGGCGGCCATGGTCGCGAGTGAACAATTCGACAATTGCACTGGTCTCACCGTGGGGGCGAACGGAGAGGATGATACCTTCATCGCGCCACTCCATTGCTAGTGTGCCGCCTTGCCCACGGGGCGGACGTAACGGCAAAAGGGCCGAGCGCGAACGCTTCGGCTACCCTTGGGGGTGACGTCCAATGGTAATGGTGCTCTCTGCGGCATCGTTTACTCGCGGCCCGGCAGGCTGATCCCATAGGCCAAGTCTTCGATTTCCCAATAATTGCTTTCGTTATACGCATTCTAGAGCGTGATCAGACCAAATAGAACCATTCTGACGGAGCGAATTTGCGCCAAGAACAAGCCGAGGCGCGCCGCGCGTATCGGCGATACGGGCAAGCGACTTGGCACCGAGATTGGCGAAAAAGCGCCCGTCCCTTCGGGCTTGCGATTGGTGGCTGCCCGGCGGCGAGCCGGTCTTGACCGATGCCCCGCATCGCCCCGCGACCGGTTCACCACCGCTCACGCACGCCAATCGACAAGCAGAATTGCTTCTATTTGATCTGATCGCGCTCTAGCAGCATGATCGGATCTTGCTGCGTCGCGTGCTAGCGAGGCTCTCCATGGTCGCAAAGAATCTCCTTATCATCATGTCGGACGAGCATTGTCGAGATGTGCTGGGGTGCTATGGCCATCAACTGGTGAAGACCCCGCACCTCGATGCACTTGCCACGCGCGGGGTTCGCTTTAGCAACGTCTATACGCCGTCGCCCATTTGTGTGCCGACACGAGCAGCCATCGCCACGGGCCGCTATATCCATGAGATCGGCAATTGGGACAGCGCCAGCCCCTATGACGGAACAGTAGCGTCGTGGGGACATCGGGCACGCGATGGTGGTGCGCGGGCGGTTTCCATCGGCAAGCTGCATTTCCGCTCCAGCGACGACGACAACGGGTTTGACGAGGAAATCCTGCCCATGCACGTGGTGGGTGGGATCGGCTGGCCGCAGGGCTTGGTGCGCCAACCGATGCCCGATTATCGTGATCATGCGGCCGAACTTGCCGGCGACGTGGGACGGGGTGAATCGAGTTATACGACCTATGATCGTCAAATCTGCGCGCGGGCCTGCAGCTGGCTCAACGAAGCGGGTCGGTGCGCCGATGACAGTGCGCCGTGGACGCTTTTTGTCTCCTTCGTCGCGCCGCACTATCCGCTTAAAGCACCAGAGGAGTTTTATGATCTCTACCGGCTGGAGGACATTGACGCCCCACGCCACCGCGAAGGCCACATGAACCATCCCGTCATCGCGGCAATGCGCCAGTTCTGGTGCTACGACGATTTCTTCGATGACGCCAAGTTGCGCCAGGGCCGGCTTGCCTACTATGGTCTCGTTTCATTGCTCGACCATCATGTGGGCCGGCTGCTCGCCGCGCTCGAACAAACAGGGCTCGCCGACGACACAACGGTCATCTATACCTCCGACCACGGCGAACTGCTGGGCAATCACGGGTTTTGGACCAAGTCGTTGATGTACGAGGAATCGGCCGCCGTGCCGCTGATCATGGCGGGGCCCGGTGTTGCGAAAGGCGAGGTTTGCGGCGCGCCCGCTTCGCTGATCGACCTCTATCCGACGGTGCTCGAGGCCATGGGTGTGGAGACAACGGACAACGAGCCACGGCACGGCCGCCCGCTCACCGGTACGGTTGTGGCGCCTGATGCCGACCGCACGATATTGAGCGAATACCACGATGGCGGCAGCCCCACCGGCTTCATGATGGTCCGGTGGGCGGATTGGAAGTACGTGCACTATGTCGGTGCGCCACCACAACTCTTCGATCTTGCCAACGATCCCACCGAGCTGGGCGACCTCGGGCTCAGCACTGGGCATGAAGGTGTCCGCCGGGAGGGCGAGGAGCGTCTGAGAGCCCTGCTTGACCCGGACGTCGTCAACGCCCGCGCATTGGCCGACCAGCAAGCCAAGATCGCCGCCCTCGGAGGGATTGAAAAGCTCGACGCGCTGTTCAGCTTCAACCACACCCCGACGCCTCGTGAGGCTTAGGGTTCGCGCCGAACCGCAACCACTCTCGGCTCTGTCGTCGATGGCTACTTTGGATAATCCAAACCCATCTCGCGATAGCGCTCGGGGTCGTCGCCCCAGTGCTCGCGGACTTTGACGAAGAGAAAGAGATGGACGTTGGTCTCGATGATCTCGGCAATCTCCTTGCGCGCATCCTGGCCGATCTGCTTGATCGTACGGCCACCTTTGCCGAGGACGATTTGGCGCTGGCTATCACGCTCGACAAAAATCGTTTGCTCGATACGCACGTCGCCGGACCTGAGCTTTTTCCACTCCGTCGTCTCAACGGTCGAGGCGTAAGGCAGTTCCTGGTGGAGCCGCAAGTATAGTTTTTCCCGGGTTATCTCCGCGGCGAGAAACCTGAGCGGCGCGTCTGACAGCTCGTCCTCGGGATAAAGCCAGTGCCCGAGCGGTACGGCGGCAGCGAGATAGGCTCGCAGATCTTTGACACCGCTGCCGTTGAGCGCGGAAATCATGAACGTCGCGTCGAAGGTCGCGCGATCCGTGATCTCTTGCGCCAGGCTCAACAAAGGCTCCTTCGTCATCCGATCGACTTTGTTGAGGATCAAAATGCTGTTGGCGCCTGCATCCGGTAGGCGACGGAGAATGCGCTCGACGTCCTCATCGATGCCTTTGGGGGCGTCGACGATGAGAGCAATGACATCAGCATCGCCGGCACTGGTCCAGGCGGCATCGACCATGGCCCGATCAAGACGGCGGCGGGGAGCGAAGATGCCAGGTGTGTCGGCAAGGATGATTTGCGAATTGCCGTCCACGAGAATGCCTCGGATGCGCCCGCGTGTGGTTTGCACTTTGTGAGTGACGATCGACACCTTGGCACCGACGAGTTGGTTGACGAGCGTCGATTTACCCGCGTTTGGCGCGCCGATCAGCGCGACGATCCCGCAGCGCATGTCCTCAGGCGCCTTTTGATCCTTTGGATCGGCGGGCGTCATTCGACCGGCTCACTTTGCCAAATGCCCTCGCGCTCCAGAAAAGCGAGAGCGGCGGCTTGCTCGGCCGCACGTTTGTTTGCGCCGTAACCTTGGGCCGGCTCCTGGCGCTCGATGCGGACCTCGGTGGTAAAACTTGGCGCATGATCGGGACCGGTTCGACCCAGCTCGGCATAGTCGGGCAATGGCAGTCCCCGGCTCTGCGCCCATTCCTGCAATGCCGATTTGGGATCGGCCCGTACTTCGTCGATGGCCTCGAAGTGATCCGTCCACCACCTAAGCGTAACGCGGCGCGCCTCGTCAAAGCCGCCATCGAGAAAAATCGCGCCGAGGACAGCCTCACAGGCATTGGCGATGATGGTGTGCTTGCGGCGTCCGCCGCTGCCGGCCTCGCCAGTGCCCAACACGATGAAATTGCCAAGCTCAAGCTCGTTGCCGACGCGCGCGCAGGTTTCTCTGCGAACGAGGCGATTGTAACCGCGCGCGAGCGTACCTTCTTCCGCCTCGGGAAAGCGCTTGACGAGGCGTTCGGCCATGACGAGGCCCAAAACCCGATCACCGAGAAATTCGAGTTGTTCGTTGTCGTGATCGATGCGACAGCTGGCGCGCGCGCTCGAGTGCGTCAGTGCGCGTTGCAAAAGGCCGCGGTCGCTGAACGTGTAGCCCAACCGGTTCTGCAACTCATCAATGCTGGCTGACCTCACCACAATAGCTAATCGATCAACTTGAAGAAGCGCGCCCATCGCAGCGTTGTGGGCCACTGCCAGAACTTGAAAACCGACCAGCGTTGCGTGGCGGAAAAGAAGATGATCTCGGCCCGCCCAACAAAATTTTCGTAGGGCACGTAGCCAACCGCCCAGGGCGCGCGGGAATCGGTCGAATTGTCTCGATTGTCGCCCATCATGAAATAGTGGCGGTCTGGCACAACGTATTCGCTGGTGTTGTCAAAGGACCCCTGCGGCTCGGCATCGAGGACTTTGTATGTCACACCGTTCGGCAACGTCTCCTCATAGCGAGCAATACGCGTCTTGTTGCCATAGGGGCCGATCTGCACAAAGTCCGCAACGCGCTTTTTGGGAACCGGATTGTCATTGATGTAGAGCTGTCCACGCCGCATTTGAATGCGATCTCCCGGTAGCCCGATCACGCGCTTGATGTAGTCCGTTTCATTGTCGCGCGGCAGTTTGAACACCGCCACATCGCCGCGTTTCGGCTCCGAGCCAAAAACCCTCCCGTTGTAAAGATCAAAGCCGAACGGGAACGAATAACGGCTGTATCCATAGCTGAATTTCGAAACAAACAAATAGTCGCCAACCAGGAGCGTGGATTTCATTGATCCGGACGGAATGTTGAACGGCTGATAAAGGAACACCCGAACGACCAATGCCAAGATCAACGCATGGATGATCACACGCACGGTTTCCGCCAGACCGCTCTGGCTCGACTTCTTTGCATCGACTTCCACGCTCATGTCGTGCTCCCCAAGTCCGCCAGGACAAAGCGTAGTATTGTGCTAGGTCCACCTGAACTCGTAGTGACCATCGGTGCTTGGTTCGCACCTAATAGCTGGTCCATAACAGCTCTGCAATTTCGGTCATACCGACCGTTTCATATATTGTGTTAGCGATTGCTGTCTTTTACCGGCCGTCCCGAAATAATTACGATTGCCTGTGCCAACGGAAAGTCATCGGTGATCGTGAGGTCGATCCTCGCTTCATGGCCTTCGGGCGTCAGTTCTTCGAGAATGCTCGCTGCACCACCCGTCAGCCGCAACGTGGGGCGACCCGAAGCCAGATTGACGACCCCCATGTCACGCCAAAAGACACCCCGAGATAATCCCGTTCCAAGTGCCTTGGAGCACGCTTCCTTGGCGGCAAAGCGCTTGGCGTAGGAGGCGGCACGCAATCTACGGGTGTCGGACTTGGCACGTTCGATATCTGTGAAGATTCGGTCGAGAAAACGATCGCCCCAGCGCTCAATGGCCTTTTCGATGCGACGAATATCGATGAGATCATTGCCCAGACCGATGATCATGGGGCTCGCCCGCTATGCACTCATCGAGCCCAAGGCACCGGCGCGGGCGCTGTCCATTTGGGCGCGCATGCGCTGAATCGTCGCGTGAAGTCCGCCGAAAATTGCCTCGCCGATCAGGAAGTGGCCGATGTTGAGTTCGACGATCTGAGGTATTGCCGCAACAGTGTTGACGGTGTTGAAGGTGAGGCCGTGACCTGCATGAACCTCGAGACCGGCATTGGCGGCGGTCCTGGCAGCCGCAATCAAGCGGTCGATTTCGACGGCAGTGCGCTCACTATCGTTCAGGAGCGCGGCGTCGCAGTATGGGCCGGAATGCAATTCCACTATGTCGGCACCAGCACGGGCCGAGGCTTCAACTTGCTTTTCGTCGGGGTCGACAAATAGTGAAATGCGAACTCCGGAGGCTCTTAGTTTTTCGATAGCTCGGGGTAGTGAATTGGACTGTGCCGCGACATCGAGCCCGCCCTCGGTGGTTAGCTCCTGGCGCTTTTCCGGTACCAGACAGCAAGCATGCGGAACATGGCGCAGGGCGATCTCCAACATTTCGTCGGTTACAGCCATCTCGAAGTTGAGCGGCCGCGTCAGTTCGGCCTTGAGGCGCGCAATATCATCGTCGCTGATGTGCCTGCGGTCTTCTCGCAAATGCGCCGTTATGCCGTCGGCACCAGCTTCGACCGCCAGATGCGCAGCTCTAACCGGGTCAGGATGGCGCCCGCCACGGGCGTTGCGAATTGTGGCGACGTGATCAATGTTCACGCCTAGGCGGAGATAGGTTGGGGTCATATTCGAAGTGGTCCAACAAACAGTTACTTCATACGTGGTGTGGCGCCGAACTCTCGGCCTGGCGGTGCGCGTCGCGCGGCCCGCGACGCTGCTTATAGGCTTCTACAAGCCTCGCCACGGCATAGTAACATATCGTAGCGGTCAAGAGACCAAGTGGTACACTTCCAACGGTCATTGGCTTAATGAGCGGCCAAAGCATCTCAATTGCCGATTTCGAGACATCCCACGAGCCGTTCAAAATCGCCGGCCGGAGCTCTTCAAAGCCCTGACGCAATACGGCGGCACTGAAGTGCCCTTCGCCGCCAAGCAACCAGCTACCCAACTTGTAGGACGAAATCCAAATCAACGGCAATGTCAGCGGGTTTCCGAAAAAGGTGCCGAATGCCGAGGCGATGATGCTGCCGCGCCCGACAAATGCCAAAAGGCCGCCCAATAGAAAATGAAAACCGACAAACGGCGTAAACGAAACGAATACGCCGCATGCGAATCCAAAGGCGATGGCAAAGGTTGAATCCCTCAACCGACCGACCCTGTTCACCATGTACCTTGTCGAGCGTGACCAACTACGGCGCGGCCAGATGGCCACGCGCACCCGCTCACTCAAGCTGGGTGGTTCACGGCGCTTAAACAACATTTGTCCGTCGCCCCTTGCCCTTGCCGGTGCCAGCAAACGCGCACCGAACTCCCGTCAGATGGGTAGGCGTCCCCTTAGTTTCAAACAAAACACCTGCTTCGTGTTGTCGTGACAAGTCCGGAACTTGCTTTTTCGCCCAAGCCTTGATTGATCCTCGTCACAGCGATGCAGAATCTCCACACTAACCCGGTGTGGACAGCCCCGCCGCCGCGTAGGCGAAGCAAGGCTAATGCCAAGTGGATCGTTCAGTTTCTTTGTCTGTACCAAATATTCTTGTCACATTGTTGACCACGGCCAAACTGCGCAGTCCAGAAACAATTTCGTTCAAATGCAGAAGGTCCCAGACTTCGAGTTCTATCCACATTTGGGTGAAATCGGCGGCGCGGCGCAGCATGCTCAAATTATCGATGTTACCGTCAGCCTCACCGATAACTTTGGCAATGCGGGCGAGCGTGCCAGGCTCGTTAATTGCTGTGACTTTGATGGTCGCTGGAAAGCGTTCCGGCGCCGATTGATCGATGTCCCAGGTGACATCGATCCAGCGCTCAGGCTCATCGTCGTACTCACTGAGCTTGGGCGAGTGAATCGGATAAATGGCAATGCCCTTTCCCGGCGACAGAATTCCGACGATACGGTCACCCGGAACCGCGCCACCTTCGGCGAACTCTACCGGGAGATCGCCGCGCTGTCCGCGAATCGGCAAACTTTGGCCGGGCGTGACAGGCTCGGCGGCGTTGGAAGAGCCCGGTAGGCGAAACTTGAGGCCGATTATGTTGCGCAAATTGAACCAGCCCTCTTCGATGGTCGCTTCGTGGCGGTTGCGCTTGGTGCGCCGTGGTTGATCGGGTTCGGGTTGCTCTTCATCCGGGAATACGGCCGAGATGACGTCGCGCGAGGAGAGTTCGCTTCGGCCAGCAGCAATGACGATCTCCTCGACCGACTTCTGCGACAATCTCGGCAATCCTCTTGCCAAGACGTCATCATTGAAGGTCTTGCCGGCACGCTCGAAGGCGCCCTTTAGGATCTGCCTGCCAAGCTCGCTATACTGGCGTCGCAGCGCGCCACGCGAGGCTCGACGAATGGCCGAGCGCGCCTTGCCAGTGACAGCGATGCGTTCCCATGCCGCCGGCGGTGTTTGCGCGTCGGAGCAGATGATCTCGACTTCCTCGCCGTTGCGAAGCTCCGTGATGAGCGGTGCGTGGCGGCCATTGATCTTACAGCCAACACAATGATCGCCGATGTCGGTGTGAACGGCATAGGCAAAGTCGATCGGGGTAGCACCTCGCGGCAGGGCAATGAGGCGCCCCTTGGGAGAAAAGCAGAAGACCTGATCTTGAAAGAGTTCAAGCTTGGTGTGCTCCAAAAATTCTTCCGGGTTGTCGCCTTCGAGCAAGGTATCAACAAGCCTGCGTAGCCAATCGTAGGCATTGCTCTCCCATGCCGGTACGCGGCCATTTCCAGCGACCTTGCCGGTACGATCCTTGTAAAGCACGTGGGCGGCAACGCCGAAATCGGCGACTTGATGCATGGCTTCGGTGCGAATCTGCAGCTCGACACGTTGGTGGCGCGGCCCCACGACCGTAGTGTGGAGCGAGCGATAGTCGTTTTGCTTGGGCGTCGAGATGTAATCTTTGAACCGCCCCGGTACGGCCCGCCACGTGGTGTGGACAAGACCAAGCATGCGGTAGCAATCCTCGAGGTTGGGGACGACAATCCGAAACGCGTAAATGTCGCTCAACTGCTCGAGCGAAATCTGTTTGTGGTCCATCTTGCGCCAGATGGAATAGGGCTTTTTTTCGCGCCCGGAGACGATCGGCACGAGACCGCCGGTGCGAAGTTTCTCCTCAAGCGACCCGCGAATCTCATCGATCAGGCCCTGATTGACCTCGCGCATGGCGTAGACCTTCGTCGACACCGCGTCGTAGGCGGCCGGCTCAAGCCAGCGAAACGACAAATCCTCGAGTTCATCGCGCAGCCATTGCATGCCCATGCGGCCGGCGAGCGGGGCGTAGATCTCGAGCGTCTCCTCGGAAATACGGCGACGCTTGGGTTCAGTCATATGCTTGAGCGTGCGCATGTTGTGGAGGCGGTCGGCAAGCTTGACGAGCAAGACCCGGATGTCGCTCGATATGGCAATGAGCAGCTTGCGGAAGTTTTCGGCCTGCTCGGCCTTTTTGGTCACCAGGTCAAGCTGCTTGATCTTGGTGAGCCCATCTACGAGTTCGCCGATCTCCTCGCCGAACAGCTGGTCGATCTCTTCGCGGGTGGTTTCGGTGTCCTCGATTGTGTCGTGCAACAGTGCCGTTGCAATCGTGGCGTCGTCGAGCTTGAGATCGGTGAGAATGGCGGCGACTTCAAGCGGGTGCGAGAAGAATGGGTCGCCAGAGGCCCGGCGCTGATGGCCGTGGGCCTTCATGGAGTAGATGTAGGCCTTGTTGAGCAGCCCCTCGTCGGCCGAGGGGTCATAGCTTAAAACCTTCTCTAAAAGTTCATACTGGCGCATATGCGATGTGAACCCAACCGCCTGCTTGTATAGCGCCCGAACGCGGACCTGGTAAATGGCCCAACGTCGTGAGCGCGATCAACTCCTCCATCGCTGCTGCGGTTCGCCAAGATTATGCCGATCCGCAGCCTACCATCACCGCGAGCGACTGTTCGAGCCCGGTGCCTCCGGCGGCGCCAAGCTTTCCAAACCACGCAGCAGCTCTTCCTCGGACATGGATATGCCATCGATCTGGGTGTCGCTGGCTTGGTTGTCCCGTCCAAACACTGTAAGGCGCGGATCTGCTGCGACCAATGGGGCCGCCTCTGGCTCGGGCTCGTCAACCTCGACGTACTTCTGGATCGAGTGGATCAAATCCTCTTTCAGATCCTCTGGCGAAATCGTCTCTTCCGCCACCTCACGCAGCGCA
>JAUVMS010000456.1 GCA_030600135.1 Hyphomicrobiales bacterium
CGGGCTCGCGTTGCTCAAGTCGGCGCAATGCTGCGGCATGGCCTTCGTTGTTGAAGCCCAGACGGTTGATCACGCCTCTATCCTTGATCAATCTGAAGACTCGTGGTCGCGGGTTGCCTGCTTGCGGCTCCGGCGTCACGGTTCCGATTTCGGCGAAACCAAGGCCCAGGTTCAAGATCTGGCTAGGGACACGAGCATTCTTGTCGAATCCGGCGGCAACACCCAAGGGGTTCGGAAAGTGCAGGCCCAACAAATCCTGCGCCAGGGAGCGGGGGTCCGGACCGGCCTGCTTGGGATAGAATCCTGCCTCCAGTGACTTGAGAGTGGCCTCGTGCGCGCGCTCGGGCTCAAGCGCCAAGAGCATCGGCCGGGCCAGGCTGAAGACGTCCTTCAGCATCATGGAATGTTCCCTGGAAACTCGTGAGCGCCGTCCGGGCCAATTGGAAGCAAGAAGCTATCGGTGGCGTCGCAAAGCTGCAAGGACCCGTAGAGGTGCGGAAACAGATCGCCGCCGCGCGACGGTTCCCAGCACAGATCAGCGCCAAGTCGCGCCGGATCAATAGCGAGCATCACCAAGTCGGACTCACCTGAAAAATGACGGACCACCGTTGCGCGGACCTGTTTGGCGGTCGAAAGGTGGATGAAGCCGTCACGGATATCGTCACGCGAGCCATCGAACCGACCATTGACGCGCGCGTCATGCCACTGGCTTTGCGTGAGGATTTTGAATACGCTCCGCTGCATTGTCGGGTCCAACTCTGCGGGTCAAATTTTGAACGCTGAATATGCGTATGGCAACCGACCGAGTCTATTGGTGGGGCTCGGCTTCGATCGGATGGATTTGTTCTGCGCGCCGGTCAACGCATCAAAGCGGCCATAGCGAATGTCGAGGCTTTTTTTCATGCCCACCAGTTCTTCCGCACAAGCTCTCGTGCTCCAAGATTTTTTCGCGGGGACCACATTCTACAGCGTACCGTCATATCAGCGTGAATACTCTTGGGGCCCGAGCGAGGCCGGCCAATTGCTCGAGGATCTATTCTCCATCCTGTCCGAGCGCAAGGCGAATGGAGGACCAAACACGAGCTATTTCCTTGGCAGCATCGTCATGGTCGAGCCAACCGCAGCATCGAACGAAGGCCAAGAAACCAGCTGGCGCCGGCTCGATGTCGTGGATGGCCAGCAACGCTTGATTACTCTCACGATTTTGTTGGGCGTACTCAGGGATCTGTTCGACGAGGACGGCGATGAGGCCATGGCTCGAGGGCTGCGGGGGCTCATCGAGATGCCTAGTGGCTCGCCTCAACCCTACCGCCTTAGCCTTCGCTCGTCCGATGCGACGTTTTTTGAGCAGCTCATACAGGAACCAGGTGCTTGCACGTTTCGACCCGACAAGGATGAACTCTCCGATCCTCATGTCCGCATGTTGGACAACCGATCGAAATTTTTGAGCGAAATGGCGCAATTGTCAGAGCATGATCGTCGGGACTTCACGCAATTTCTCCTCAGGGCATGCGAAGCGATTTCCATAACGACACCAGACGTCGACAACGCGTTTCAGATCTATCTGACCCTAAATCACCGCGGCTTGCCATTGACCAGGGGCAACATCCTCAAGGCCAAACTCATCGGATCCTTGGTGGGCGAGGCCCGGGTTAACCACCAATGGGATACATGGCAACGGTCGATGGGTGATCGTCAGTTCGATGCGATGTTTGGATACATCCGAACAATTCATGGACGCCCAAGCGTGCATATTCTTCGGGAAAATCTCATCGTCGCAGAGAACCAGGGAGGCGCTCAAAATTACATCGACGAGATCCTCGCGCCCTATGTCGACGCGATGAACTGGATTACCGAGGCGCCTCAATCGGTTGGCACCGGTGCCGAGCCGGTACGGCGCTACGTCACATACCTGAGCTGGTTGCGTAACGCGGATTGGGTGCCTCCGGCTCTTCTATGGCTGCGCAGCAACCCGAACATCGAGGAGCAGGGCAACTTTTTCAAAAGCCTGGATCGTCTCGCTTACGGCCTGTTGTTGCTAGGGTTGGGGCACAATGGGCGAACGGCGCGCTATCGCAAGGTGCTTGAAGCCATTAGGTCGGGCCGGCCGCACGACAGCGAAAACTCTCCGTTTCGGCTTACCATAAGAGAGCAGCGGAATATTCTGTACAACATCTCGAACGATCTGCACCGGCGCAGCAAACAAACCTGCAAGCTCCTCCTCCTGCGGCTGAGTCACGCGCTCCCGGACGAGCAGGACACAATGTTGAAATTCGCAAGCGCGGCAACGGTCGAGCACGTTTTGCCGCAACGACCGGGACGAAACGGCAAATGGTTGGAATGGTTTCCCAACAATGACGAGCGTCACGTATGCACCGGCCGACTAGCAAATATGGTGCTGGTGACCAAACGCCAGAATGAAGTGGCAAAGAACAAGGATTTTGGGGAAAAGAAGGAAATTTTCTTCCCTGAGAACCGGCCTTCGCCTTTTGCGCTGACCAACTATTTGATGGAGCGCGATCGATGGACGCCTTTTGAGATCGATGCGCGCGAGGATGAGCTCATGGCGCTGGTCAAGGCCATGTGGGATTTGCAAGGCCCTGCAGGGCGCGAGCTCGATCGCTGAAGCGAAAAAGAGCACGCCGAGTGGCGCCATATTGACCTCCGTGGCGACCACATCATGGTGAGACATGCGGGCTGGGAGTCAAGCCTTGCCGAGGTCGGCGCCATCGAGTGCACGGGTTATGAGCTTACTAGTGTTCTCGATGCCATAGAGCTCGATGAACGAACCAAAACGTGGTCCTTGGCTCTGGCCGAGAAGGATCTCGTAGAGGGCACGAAACCAGTCGCGCAGGTTTTCGAATTGGTGCGATTTTCCAACCTCATAGACAATATTTTGCAGTTCGGCCGCGGGCAGTTTGGGATCGCAGATTTGCAGACGTGCGTTCAGATCCTCCAAGGCCCGGCGTTCGACATCGCTCGGCGCTCGGTAGGTCTTGGCCGGTCTCACGAAATCATGGAAATAGGCGATGGCATAACCGACCAGTCGGTCGAGCTCAGGATGGTCTTCAGGCGTGGCATCGGGTGCATAGCGCGCGATGAAACCCCAAAGCGTGTCTTTGTCGTGGGCGTTCGAGGCGCTCACCAGATTGAGTAAGAGATTGAAGGTTATCGGTAAGTCGACCTTGGGCGGCGTGCCCCGATGGATGTGAAATACCGGGTTGGACAGCCGGGACTTGGCATCCTGCTCGGCGTACTTGTCGAGAAAGGTGAGATACTCATCGACCGTCTTGGGGATGATATCGAAATGCAACCGCTTGGCCGCCCTGGGCTTTTGGAACATGAACTGGGAAAGGCTTTCCGGGCTTGC
>JAUVMS010000102.1 GCA_030600135.1 Hyphomicrobiales bacterium
AGGAGCTCAAGGCGACGACGGTGCTGTCGATTCCCATTTCCGAAGCTTCGGCGAAGGTGCGTGTCGGCGGCCCCGTCGATGACGAGGAGGATTATGCGCTGCCTATCTGGTCGGGGGTCATCCCGATCAGCCAGACGCTCGGCGAACCAATCGCCGACCCTCGAAACTTGGATGGACTCTCGCTTCCCGCCTATACGCGAAAATTTGCGATCGGGTAGTCCGGCAGCCGGCCAAAAGATCTCGTGGCATGATCGCAAATGCCAAATGCCTGAATGTTGGCGTGGTGGCCGGGTCCAGCTAAGGCTGTCACACCCAAGGGCGCGCGGCCTTGATCTTTTCCTCGTGGCTGTCGATGTGGTGGCCCTTCTCCATGGTAAGGTCGATGTCGTCGAGGCCGTGAACGAGGCAATGCTTGCGAAACTCGTCGACCTCGAAGGCGATGACGCCGCCATCGGGGCCGCGAATCTCCTGGGCGTGCAGATCCACCGTGATCGTGGCATTGGCGCCGCGTTCGGCGTCGTCGAACAGCTTGTCGATTTCTTCTTGCGGCAGCGTGATGGGCAGAATGCCGTTCTTGAAGCAGTTGTTGTAAAATATGTCGGCAAACGACGGGGCGATGACGCAGCGAATGCCGAAATCAAGAAGCGCCCAGGGCGCATGCTCGCGACTGGAGCCACAACCGAAATTCTCGCCCGCAAGTAGGATCGTCGCATTTCGGTAGGCGGGCTTGTTGAGAACGAACTCCTCGATCTCATTGCCGTCGTCGTCGAAACGCAACTCGTCGAAGAGGTTCTTGCCGAGGCCGGTGCGCTCGATGGTCTTGAGGAATTGCTTGGGAATGATCATGTCGGTGTCGACATTGATCATCGGCAATGGCGCGGCCACCCCTGTCATCTCGCCAAACTTGTCCATTTCCGTCTCCCAAGTACCTGTCGATTCGTGCCATTCGAGACTTCATGCTCTCAGGCGATCGGCGACCGATCGAAAGTAACCTTCCGCCTCGACCAAGCGCGCGGCCCGAGCATCATCGGCCTGTGCAATGGCTTGATCAATCCTTCGTTTGTCGATCAGCGCTTCTAAGCGCCTTTTAACGCCAGCAATCTTGCGGCCGTCAAGATGGTCCTCTAGCGCGGCGGCAATATCTTCGACATAACCTGTCATGCGTCCGAGCTCGCGGCGGGCATCGCGCGCGGCGGTCTTGTTGGCGGCGTTGGCCGAAAGTTTGTCAAAAGCAACCGCAGTGCGGTCAAGTGTATCCGCTATCGTTTCGCAGTATCTTGCAATCTTTTCGCGTTTCTCGGTGTCCAGCCCGCGAATCGACCCGTACCATTTATGAATTACCTCGGAGAGACCAAGTAGTTTTATGGTGTAATCTACAATCGACATATCAATCCGTAATTCAAGAGACAATATTGTAAGTTAACATCGGCGCAGATCGTCTCAGCAACCTTTGGGCCATGCCTGCTCGCGATTGAAAAAAATCGTTCGGCAGGCCAATGAACCCGGCTGCCTAACAACCTGCTACTAGTGAACTTTCTTCTCACCGTAGCATTTGCGCATAGTGGAGCAGCGGCGAGGGCCAGAGAAATGCATGATGTCGCCAGAGGCCGGATTGATGAAGCTGCAGATCTGCTCGACACCGGAAGGCGAGAGCCAGCCCTGTCTGCGGCCACGCTGGACTGCAAAGCAATCCGCTGTCTCCTCGTCCGGACCGCGAAACTGGTGGGCGCACTCGTGGCTATAGATCCATAGCTTTACTGACGTTGGAAGTTTGCTCAGCTTGCGGGGATTGAGAATGAGGAAAGTTGAATAAGCGGCGCCATAGTCGTCCAAATTCGAGTCGAGCACGGTGGGTCTGCGTCCGCAAATGACCCGACGTCCGTCGATTTTCAGGCGGCCTGGGGGAATTACTTTAGCGCCACCGCCGACGTGGTCGACGTATTCTTGCGGTGTTGGCGGGTCGAGCGCGTGACTTGTTTCGACCAGAAATGCAACCGTGACCATCGCAAGACAGGCCGTCGCGACGGTCTGTCCTATTGCCTTGCCGATCCCCATTCCAAAGCGTCCCGTGCTCAGCAGCTTTCCATGTCGATTGGTTTTAGACCGCAATCCATCGGCAAACCAATCCCCTTTCCATAATGAATGCACAAGCTATTGGATGCAATACGAAAACTGTCCTCAAGACAACCGCATCGCGTTGCCGGACATTGCCCTATTTCTTGCGTCGTGCTTTGCGACGTGCCTTGCGCTTACGTGTCGGCGCGGCATCAAAGCACTGAATCATGGCGCGACAGCGTGCGGGGCCCGGCAAATGATATTGACTGCCAGATGAACCCAAGAACGACTTGCAAACCTGGCGAACACCGCGCTTGGACAGCCAACCTTGGCGTTTGGCGATCCTCACCGCCCAGCAATCAGCACCAGCCTCGTCGCGACCGACATACTGGTGTGCGCATTCGTGCAAGAAAATCAATCGCCTAACGACCGACGGATATCGCCTCAGCTTGCGCGGGTTGAGAACGATAACGCCAGGCAATGCATATCCGACGCCTGGCGACGTCTTGCTTTTGACGACCCGCGCTGCGCGACAATTCATGCGCTTGCCGGCAATCCGGGTTGCGCCGGCCCATGCCTGGCCGGTGACATTCGATTGTCCAGACGTCACATCGCCACCGATGGCAAGCAATGCGATGGCACCGGATACCATAAGGTGTTTGAAGCCGTTGTGCATGGGCTCGACCGTGATCGTCATCATGCCTATAGAGCAGTCGTTCAGCACACGACTGTGCCCCGGTGCGCATGCTCCGTCAACGGATCTAGCGACAAATCCTCATGCGCATGGCGATCTCAGCATGAGCGTTCGAGCCAAGGCGCAGTCGAGTTCGCGTCGGTGCGCCGGTTGCCCAATCCTGCCCTTGCTGTCACGGCCTATTCGAGCACGGCGATGACCTGGCGTACGCCAACGACGGACCTCAGCATTTTCTCCACAAGCATGGCTTGGCGTTGGGGAACGCTTTCAAGTCTGAGGTCAACGCTCTGGACGGAGCCATCGCCATCCTCGCGCGATGCGTGGACACGGTTGGGCGTAAGGCCGAGCTTGGCGAACGGTGCGACAAGGCGCGGTAGGGCGCTCGGATCGGCATCGGCGGTGACGAAGTAGAGGGCCTTGACCCGATCGTTGTGCGGCGCAAGGGCTGGCGCTGCTTGAGCAGCGGACAAACGAGCAGACATTTTTTTGAAAATTCCTTCACGAGAGAAACTTGCGAACGGCGGTGAAAAATCCCGGTGCCCTCAGGCAGCCGGGCAACTAATTTGCCGTCCGTGTGCGATGTGAAGGATTGTCGTCATGGGCCGTATTCTAAGCACAAAGCACTTAAGACATCAATAAGCGGGCATAAACCCCGTGAAATTGCTCCGATTGATGGTGCGTCCTAAGCCTCGCTTGGAAACCGACCGCCGGGCTGGAGTGCCATGAAATTCTTGGCCCAAAGAGCGCGGAGTTCGGCTTCGCTCGCGCCGATATCGTAAGCGGGAGAGGTGAGAGGCTGCGCCCGCTCGACATGGATTTGCACAATGCAGTTGATGTGGTCGGCGAGCGGGCCCCAAATCTCCTCAAACATTGGCAGCAGAACAGCAAAGCCGTCGCTTTCGCTGTCGACGACCTCGGCCCGGCCCTTGATACGCACGCCCTTGCGCGCGAACGGGTCGACAAAATTCACCTCAACCACCGGATTGTGGTCGATGTTCCTCAGGGTGTTGGGGGAGCGGATTTCGCCAAAGGCGATGGTTTGTTCATCGAGCACGATGAACGTGCCCTTGGGGCTCAGGTTCGGTGTGCCGTCGGCGCCGACGGAGGCCACAAAGCCGAGGCGCTGTTCGGTGATCACACGCTGAAATTGCTCGTTGAGTGGGGCCATGAGCCGCTCCCGATGTTTGCTTGGCGGACGGACAATATCCTAGCTCTTCCATGAAAGATGCAAAGCGCAATCCGTCAGTTTGCCACGCTTGCCTCAATGGCATCCATGTCGTCGTCCGACAGCCCGAAGTGATGGCCAATCTCGTGCACCAGCACGTTTATGATCACCTTGCGCAAAGCCAGCCCGCGCTCGCAGGCATAGGCCATGATTGGCAGCCGGTAGAGAAAAACCATGTCGGGGCCATGGGGCGGATCGAGCACGCTCTTTTTGTCGAGGCTGACACCATGATAGAGGCCCAAGAGGCCATAAGGCGTGTCGATCTTGAAATGCGCGAGAATGTCCGGCTGGGGCCAATCCGGCACCTGGATGACCAGGTCGCCGCACATGGCGCGGAATGCGTCCGGTAGATTTTCATAGGCCGCCTGAGTCAGAGCTTCGAATTCAGCTGGCGAGGGCTCGGGTCGGGTGTCATCAACGGTCATCGTCACCTAGTTGGGCGCTGGTGGATCGGGCGTCAAGCATGCAAGTATGAAGGCTTGTAGGTCCACCGCACCAAAATTGAGCTGGCGAAGCCCCGGCGGGAAGCATTGTCGGGCTAAGAACGGCGCTAGGCAATAACGCGTGGACCCCATCGACAAACCGTTGCGCTTGGGGTACAAGACGCCGCTGAATTCCCTAAAATAGAGGGTCGCAAGAGCCGTGAACGCCCACACTGTTTGGGTTTGTGCCGCTCCTCTGTACCTGTTCAAACAAGATGGATGAAGCCCGATGAACGTCGTTGAGCGGCTTGAAAAGGCACATCAGGACGAGCTCGAAGCCGAGCGTCCTATCCCTGAATTTTCACCCGGCGATACGCTGCGTGTCAGCGTCAAGGTCGTCGAGGGCGAGCGAACCCGAACCCAGGCCTATGAGGGGGTTTGCATTTCCCGCTCGGGCGCTGGGCTGAACGAAAGTTTTACAGTCCGAAAAATCTCTTACGGTGAGGGCGTGGAGCGGGTTTTTCCAATTTATTCGCCGCTGGTCGAGGCCATCGAGGTGATGCGCCGAGGCAGAGTGCGGCGGGCCAAGCTCTACTATCTGCGTGGCCGGCGCGGCAAGTCGGCCCGTATTTCCGAGCGCACGGACGCCCGCGGCAAGAGGCTCGCGGCCCGCGACAAGTGGAAGGGTTTTAAGAAGCCCAAGGGTGACGCCAATGATCTGACGCAAATCAAGGGCGTTGGCGAGGAGCTGCAGAAGCGGCTCAACAAGCTCGGTGTGACGCAGTATGCGCAAATCGCCAATTTCTCCGACGAGGACATTGCGCAGATTGACGAGGTCCTGAATTTCAAAGGCCGTATCGAGCGCGAGGATTGGGTTGGCCAGTCGCAAGCGCTGTTGGCAGAGACGACGGCAGATGAAGTGCCACCCGAGGAAGAGGCGGAAGCCGAAGCAGCGGGCGACGGCGCGGCAGAGAGTGAAGCAAAGCCCGAGGCTTGATCTCGCAGGACATGGCTGTTTGCGACGAGGGGCGGCCCGTTGGCGGCCCCTTTGCTATTTGCGCATCCGTAGGGCGCCTATTTCGAGCGCACCAGCAATCTGTTTGGCTGGTTCGCGGCGGCGCAAGTCATAACAACGAATTCACAGCTATCGCCTGATGCATTGACCAAGGTTTGGAAGCCCGCATAATGCCAATATTGGCGACTAGCTTGAACTAAGCTAGTGGAGGGGAAGATGAAATCACTGCATTTCGTATTCGTCGTTATTGCTGGCATGTTGGCGTTCGGCGTCGCCGATGCCAAAGCTCAATGCGTCACCAAAGCCGCCGAAGCCACGTCCGGTACTGCTGAATCCGCCAAGTGGTTCGCCTTGGAAACCATGGTGCAGGCCGTGAGCTGGGGCCTCTGGCCGGGCTTCATCGCCACAGGCCAAGTCGCTGGCTACAAAATCAAGAGCCAGAAATACAAGTGCACCCAAGGCGGCACAGTCGTTACCTGCCGGGGCCGCGCGACGTTCTGCAAGACCGGTTAGCGGTCGAGAATTTTGTAAGCTGGGCGCTGTGAGCATCGGCGATGCTCGCGGGCCGCATGCCTTTGCCTGCCTAGCGTTCGAGCCGACCTTGCGCAGCCGACAGTTCGACCGGTGCTTACCGCGCCTTACACAGGCGTCGCAGCTTTGGTGATTTGTCGACTTGGGCCAGGCGATCTTTGACTTCCTTGTCGCTCAGTATCAGATAACCCTGAGTGATGATCGAGCCATCATCTTCGGCGCAACCCCGTCCGTTCACCTCATGTCTTGGCGTCGTCTCGTTGCGCATATCCCCACCTATGCATCAATCAACGGAGATATGAAAATGCTGTGATAAGTGCTCCAAGTCATCTTCCGAGTTGGTGGCTGTAGACAAGTTGTGGAGATGACTAGCGCACAATCGTCGTGGAATTATGTGAAATGTGGCTAACGATCGTGGGATCGCGCGGACCGGCCGCCTTTGATAGGTTGAATGATCTTTCGAAGGATTGAGGCTGTACGGCCATGGCAACACAGAAGTTCACGACGAGACCGGAGATTGCTGGCACATTCGGTGTCGTGACATCGACCCACTGGCTCGGTACGGCGGTCGGCATGGCTGTCTTGGAGCGCGGCGGCAATGCCTTCGACGCGGCCGTGGCGGCGGGTTTCACGCTGCAGTTCGCCGAGCCCCATCTCAACGGCCCCGGCGGCGAGCTGCCGGCAATATTTTGGTCTGCGAAGGAGCGCCGGGTGCGAGTGCTGTGCGCCCAGGGTACCGCACCCGCGGCGGCAAGCATCGCGGCCTTTCGCGATCTCGGCCTCGATCTGATACCGGGCAGCGGCCTGCTGCCAGCGGTCGTTCCCGGTGCATTCGACGGCTGGCTCACGCTGCTGCGGGATTATGGCACGCTGCGGCTTCGCGACGTGCTCGACACCGCCATTGGCTACGCAGAGCGTGGCATTCCCATTTTGCCCAGGATCAATGAGACCATCACCACGGTCGAGCGGCTGTTCAATGAGCAGTGGCCGTCATCGGCCGATATTTTCTTGCGGCGGGGACGGGCGCCGGAAATTGGCAGCTGGATGCAGAACCGGCGGGCCGCTGCGACTTATCGACGAATTCTTGAGGACGCCGAGGCCGCGGGTGGCGGGCGCGAAGCGGAAATCGAGACCGCGCGAGCCGCTTGGTACACCGGTTGGGTGGCCGCGGCGATCGACGAGTTCTATCGCAATGAACGGTTGCTCGATGCTTCGGGCCGGCGCCACGGGGGCTTGTTGACGGGTGATGATTTGGCGCGCTGGCGGGCAACCTACGAGGACCCGGCGACGATCGATTTTGGCCCTTGCACCGTCTGCAAATGCGGCTTTTGGAGCCAGGGCCCGGTGACGCTCCAGACCTTGGGTCTGCTCAGAGAGATGGGACTTGACGAGATGGCGCCGGCCAGCGCCGAGTTTGTTCACACCGTGTGCGAGGCGCTGAAACTGTCGTTCGCCGATCGCGAGGCCTGGTATGGGGATCCTGAATTTGCCGACGTGCCGAGCAAGGCTTTGTTGTCCGATGACTACTTGGCCGATCGACGCCGGCTGATTGGGCGTGATGCATCGGATGCCTTGCAGCCCGGCACGCCAGATGGCATGGCGCCGGACGTCTCGGCGGCGCTGGCGTTCGCCGATTCGCAAATGGACGGCAACGACGGGGGTGGCTACTGGAGTATCGGCGAGCCGACCGTTGCGCCCAGCGGCGAGGTCCGCGGCGATACCGTGCACCTGGATGTCATCGATCGCCACGGCAACATGATTTCCGTGACACCGTCCGGCGGCTGGCTGCAGAGTGCGCCGGTCATCCCGGAACTGGGTTTTCCGTTAGGCGTGCGCGGCCAAATGTTCTGGCTCGACGAGAGTTCGCGCTCGGCTCTGGCTCCGGACAAGCGGCCGCGCACAACGCTCTCGCCGTCGCTGGCGCTGCGTGACGGCGAGCCCTACATGGTGTGGGGCACGCCCGGTGGGGACCAGCAGGACCAATGGGGCACGCTGCTTTTCCTCCATCACGTTGCGTTGGGCATGAATTTGCAAGAAGCGATCGATGCGCCAGCATTTCATTCCGAGCATTTTCCGAGTTCTTTTTGGCCCCGATTGCGCTCGCCCAGGCGGTTGGTTTTGGAGGGGCGGTTCGATCCAGCTGTCGTAGGTGATTTGGAGGCCCGTGGTCACGACGTCGTTGTTGGCGGAGACTGGTCCGAGGGGCGGTTGACTGCTGCTAGCAAGGTGGGTGAGGTCATCAAAGCCGCTGCCAATCCGCGCGGGATGCAGGGCTACGCCGCAGGCCGGTAGGTGGTCGACCAACTGAAACTCGTCGCGGTTGCGGCTGAGCGTAGATCCGTTGGACTTGCGTTTTGCTTAGCTGATTTTGCTACGTGACGAGGATCGCGCGAAAATCGTTGACGTTGGTGAGAGTCGGTCCGCAGACAACCAAATCATCGAGTGCGGAGAAAAACCCATAGGCGTCGTTGCGAGACAGATATTCGCTTGGTGACAGGCCCTGCTTTTTTGCGCGGTCGAGTGTGTCCGGCTGAACCATGGCGCCTGCATTATCTTCCGAACCGTCGATGCCGTCAGTGTCGCAGGCGATTGCCCAAACGCCCGGCCGGCCATCGAGCGCCATTGCAAGGGCGAGCGCGTATTCGGCATTGGGACCGCCCTTGCCGTCGCCGCGGATCGTCACCGTCAACTCGCCGCCCGATAGGATGACACAACCAGGCATCGCCGTTGCCGCTTGTGCAGCATGGTCGATGGCGACATCGCGCGCCTCGCCCTCGATGGCGTCGCCAATGACGATAGGTGCGAGGTCGTGGCTTTCGGCAACCTCGGCGGCGGCGGTGAGCGCCATTTCTGGAGCGGCGATGAGTACCGCCTTCGAATCCGAATGGGCACCACTGATTGCATTGGGAGTTTCAGCCCGCTCGCTTGCCAGATGACGGGCGACGGATGATGACAGGTTCAAGCCATACTTTTCGACAATGGCGAT
>JAUVMS010000313.1 GCA_030600135.1 Hyphomicrobiales bacterium
GCGTTTCTGTGCTTCCAAGTATGGTCCATCAGCCTCGAGCGCCAGGCTAGTTTCCACGAATGCTCCGGCGAATATGAGGCAAAATGCGGCAATGCATTGCGCTGAACAACGGAACATAACGGGCTTCCTCCCTCGATAACTTGTTAAACTTCCGTGCGGAAACTTTAAGTTATTTTCATTTAATACTACAACTGTTACGACGAAGTTCGAACATCAACTTTAGTCCGCAATCGTCGCGAGTTCTTGATACTAATCAATTCAAGTAATGTCTTTGGCTGAGTGCGTCGGTACTCTGATTGGTGGGCCATAGTCCATTGGCCAGTGGGCCGCGGCTCTTCACCGCAAGTTTTGGCGGAGGTAGCGGCAGGCAGCAGCCTCCGATAATGTCCGGCACCATGAGCAAGGATGTGGAGCAGCCAGCAAAGGGCGAGGACGCGCATACCCACTTCGGGTTTCGCGATGTCGATGCGCGTTTGAAGCAGGGGCTGGTCAACGACGTGTTCGCCCGTGTCGCCGACCGCTATGATTTGATGAACGACCTGATGTCGGGCGGTCTTCACCGGCTCTGGAAGGACGATGTCATCAATTGGCTCGCCCCGCCCAAGGGCGAGCTGCGGCATAGACTGCTGGACGTGGCGGGAGGGACGGGCGACATCGCGAAACGCTATTTGCGGGCTGGCGGCGATGGCTGTCGGGCGCTGGTCTGCGATATCAGCGGAGAGATGCTCGCGGCCGGCCGGGACAAGCTCGGGCGACATGTGGTCGGCGGGCGGGCCGAATTTTTGCAAGGCAATGGCGAGGCCTTGCCACTCAGGGACGGGTCGTTTGATGCCTACACGATTGCCTTCGGCATTCGCAACGTCACCCACTTGGACCGTGCACTAGACGAGGCCTATCGCGTCTTGAAACCAGGAGGGCGTTTTCTCTGTCTCGAATTTTCCGAAGTCGACGTGCCGTTCCTCGAGAGCATCTATGATGCCTGGTCGTTTCAGGTTATTCCTCGGATTGGCGAACTGGCGGCCGGTGACGGCGAGCCCTATCGCTACCTCGTCGAGAGTATCCGGCGCTTTCCAAACCAAGAGCGCTTCGCCGCGATGATCGGTGACGCGGGCTTCGAGCGGGTTCGGTTCCGCAATCTGACCGGCGGAATTGCCGCCATTCACTCGGGCTGGCGGTTATGAAAATGTCATTTGTTTTCCTGAATTATGAGGCCCGGCATTGGCAAGCCCATTAGGGGACATCTTGCGTCTGGCCCGAGCCGGATTGTCGTTGGCGCAGCACGGCGTGCATTTCGTGCCCGACGGAGCACCCGTGCCCATTGCTCTGCGTCTGGCCCAACTCGTGACGCTGCCATGGCGCGCACTGACCTGGCCATTTCGAGCGGGACGCACGCGACAGGCGCGCCTGGTTTCGGCACTCACGGGGCTCGGTCCGAGTTACATCAAGCTTGGCCAGTTTCTAGCGGCCCGGCCGGACTTGGTGCCGCCGGATCTCGCCGAGGACCTCTCGAGCCTGCAAGACCGGTTGCCGCCATTTTCGATGCGTCAATCCGAGCAGGCAATCGAAGAGGCGTTCGGGCGACCGGCCGGGGAGCTGTTCGTCGAATTTGGACCGCCGGTCGCCGCGGCCTCCATTGCCCAGGTGCACAAGGCGGTCGTTGACGCCGGAGGTGCGCGCAAGGAAGTCGCGGTAAAAGTCTTGAGGCCGGAGGTCGAACGTCGCTTTGCCCAGGATCTCTCGAGTTTCTATTTCGCGGCGCGCCAGATCGAGCGCTTTCATCCACCATCGCGGAGACTGAGGCCCGTGGCGGTGGTCGATACGCTGGCTCACTCCGTCACCGTCGAGATGGATCTGCGCATGGAGGCCGCGGCAATCTCGGAGATGGCGGAGAACACGCGGGACGATGACGGCTTTCGGGTGCCCGGGGTCGACTGGCAGCGGACCGCCAAGAGGGTTCTCACGCTCGAATGGGTTGACGGCATTCCAATGCGTGATGTGGCAGCTCTCGAGGCGGGCGGCCACGATCTCACGGAACTCGGCAATCGCGTCATCCAGACGTTTCTACGCCATGCCATGCGCGACGGCTTCTTTCATGCCGACATGCATCAGGGCAACCTGTTCATCGATGCGCGTGGCGATATCGTCGCGGTCGACTTCGGCATCATGGGCCGGCTCGGGCCGCGCGAGCGTCGTTTCCTGGCTGAAATCCTCTACGGCTTCATCAGTCAGGACTATCGGCGGGCGGCGGAAGTGCATTACTGGGCGGGTTACGTGCCGCCGCACCACCCCGTCGCAACATTTGCCCAGGCCCTGCGCGCCATCGGCGAGCCGCTCAAGGATCGTGCAGCGGAGGACATCTCGATCGGGCATCTGCTCGGCCAACTCTTCCAGTACACCGAAGTCTTCGACATGAAGACCAGGCCCGAGCTGATCCTCCTGCAGAAGACCATGGTGGTGGTCGAAGGCGTCGCACGACAGCTCAATCCCGGGCTCAACATGTGGTCGGCCGGCGAGCCTGTCGTCCGCGAATGGATGGAGGCCGAACTCGGGGCGGCAGGTCGGCTGAAGGAGGCCCGGGAAGGGGCGGAAAACGTCGGCAAATTCGTCGGTGACCTGCCCAGCCTCCTCATTCAGGCGGAAACGGCAGCAGCCTCGTTTGCCGAGATGGCACGCAGCGGCATCCGCCTTGATGACGCGACGATCGATCAGATTGCGCGAGGCCCATCGTCGCATGGAACCTGGACCCGCGTCGCCATTTGGATCGGTGCGCTGTCGCTATTCGTGCTTGCCCTTGCACAGCTCGGTTGAGCCTAGCCCTCCTCGCAGGCGGATAGCGAAGAGCGACAAATGCGGAAAACCATTCATTGACAACCACTTGGATCGATGAGGATCAAACGCGCGATGCGCCACTTGAACGGCGATTCGCACGCTTCCTTCAAGCTCTCGTGACTTTCGCACAACAGCTTAACTCTATTCCGTCACTTACACTCGACGCGAATGGTGAATCACACATATGTTCATGGTGCTGATGGTCTTAATACATTACAAATATAAACTTGTCCGAAGTGGGCGTTGCGTTGACGCTTGGTTGAAGTGCCGAGCAAGGAGAGATTGATGTTGCGTACTCTATCCGTTGCGCTGACTGTTGCGTTGGGTTTGGGGCTTCAGTTCACGGCGAGCAGCAATGCCGTGGCGGCCCGCAAGTTGGTGAAATTCGATCTTGAATTTCCCAAGGGCGCGATCGTGATCATCAATAGCGAACGCAAGCTCTACTACGTGCTCGGTAATGGGCGAGCCATGCGTTATCCGGTGGCGATCGGTAAGCGCGACGAGATCTGGTCCGGCAAGCAGGTCATCACGCAGAAGCGCAAGTATCCCAGCTGGACACATCCCGAAACAAAGCGGCATGTCCCCGGAGGGCCTGGAAATCCGCTGGGTGACCGGGCGCTCTATCTCGGGTGGACGCTGTGGCGTATCCATGGCACGCCATCGACCGGATCGATCGGTCGGGCGGTCTCGAATGGGTGTATTCGGATGTACAATCGGGACGTGACGGACCTTTACGAGCGCGTGCACATCGGCGCCCCAGTCTACGTCATCAATGGCCGTTCCGAGGCGACGACTGCGCTTAATTGGGGCAAAAAGAACATCTATCAAAGACGCAGCAAGAAAATTGCGAGCAACTAATCGTCGCCCGACGGCGATGTGTTTGACGTTGAGGGAGGGGCCTTTTGGGCCCCTTTTTTGATGACTGTGGCGCGGCTTCGTGATCGCCCTTGAGGTGAGCGGCTGCTATGAAGCAGGCTAGCAACGGTTTCGGCATCAGTGATTTGCATTAGGAGATCAGAGATGGACGAGTGGGCTGTCTACCTCTCGGGTGAAATCCATACCGACTGGCGGGAAAAAATCGAGACGGGCATACGGGCGGCCGGGTTGCCGGTGACGTTGTCAGCGCCAGTGACGGATCATGGCGCAAGCGATGATTGCGGCGTTGAAATTCTGGGTGGCGAGGACAAGGCATTCTGGAAGGACCACAAAGGCGCCAAGCTCAACGCCATTCGAACGCGCACGTTGATCGAGCAGGCCGACGTGGTCGTCGTCAGGTTCGGCGAAAAGTATCGTCAGTGGAATGCCGCGTTCGATGCGGGTTATGCCGCCGCGCTGGCCAAACCGCTCATCGTCATGCATCCGCCCGAGCACACTCATGCGCTCAAGGAGGTGGATGGGGCCGCATTGGCCGTCGCCGAGACACCTGAGCAAGTGGTCGCCATTTTGCGCTACGTCGTGCGTGGCGAGTTGTCCGATGGAGCGCGCCGGGCGGCAGAGGACTAGCCGGGCTATGCCGTGCCGGTCCTTGGTGATCGTGGCGATTGCCGCGTTCATTTGTTCGTCTCCAGCCAGCGCCCAAACGGCCTGCGGTCCGCGCATAAAAATCGACTACTACGAGGATGCAAGCGACTATTTCGTCATCGAAAATTTGAGCGCGAGCGGTTGGACCGTGCTCGAAGTCACGATCGATCTCAAGGGCTCACTGGGCGATCTCATTTTCGATACCGTAGCGGGAGGGGCGGGCGTCAGCGGGTTCGAGCCGTTTCAAGGCTTGGACGGGCGGGTTCGGCTTACAGGGGTCAGTGGCGGCGAGGATGGGGGGCAAGTCATCTCGCTGAGCTTTGCCGGGTTCGAGGCGGGGGAAAAATCGTCTTTCAGCATCGACCTCGATGATCGCCTGGTGCAGTCGCTCAATGGGCGGTCGCTGGTTGCCGGTCGCGAAATCAGCGGCGCGCGAGCCAGGGCGCGGCTTCTGGCGCCAACTGGCGAGATTGTTCCGATTACTGCTCAGTTTGATGAGATCGCCACCGCCGACAGTGGCGTCGGCGGCTGTGTTTGAGATTTTGATAGGAGATTTTTGATGAGTGATGAGGTTCCGAGCATTGTTTCGCACGTGTCCATCGGCACC
>JAUVMS010000347.1 GCA_030600135.1 Hyphomicrobiales bacterium
CGGAATCGATGAACGCTTCCACCACCTTCAGGCGCTTGGCAAGTTTTTTCGGCTTGAGCTCGGAGGTCGACTCCGCGATCTCCTTGCGCAGATCGACTCGTTCCTGCTCGAGGTTCAGGCGCTCCAGCATCTCCCTAATGGCCTCTGCGCCGATGCCAGCGGTGAACCCGTCCTCGCCCCAGCGCTCCTGCGCCTCGATGTACTCTTCTTCCGTGAGCAACTGCCCCATTTCGAGCTCGGTCTCGAGCCCTGGCTCGATGACGATGTAGCTCTCGAAATAGAGTACGCGCTCGAGGGACTTCAGCGTCATGTCGAGCAGCAAACCAATACGGCTCGGCAGGGACTTCAGGAACCAGATATGCGCGACCGGCGCAGCGAGTTCGATGTGGCCCATGCGCTCACGCCGGACTTTGGCGAGCGTCACCTCGACGCCGCACTTCTCGCAGATCACGCCCTTGTACTTCATACGCTTGTACTTTCCGCACAAGCACTCGTAGTCTTTTATGGGGCCGAAAATCCGAGCGCAAAACAAGCCATCTCGTTCTGGCTTGAATGTCCGGTAGTTGATGGTCTCGGGCTTTTTGATCTCACCGAAGGACCAGGATTCGATTTGCTCCGGGCTCGCGATTGCGATCCGAATTCGATCAAAACTTTGGTTCTGGGCCTGCGGATTGAAAAGATTGGCGACCTCTTGGTTCATCCGATCATCTCCTGTCGGGCGGCTCGGGCTCATCCGCCGTTCGGGTTAGGCGCGCCGTCGTCGGCGAGCCAGCGCCAGTTTCCTGGCATTCACAAGTGTGTCGTCCCGTGTCGCAAAGTTCGCCGACGTGGGACGATGGGGCGAAACGGTATTGGTGCCGCCCCAAGCATTTCCTATTCGGCTGCCGACGGCAGTTTCGGTGCCGGCATTGGTTGTGGTTCGGCCTCGATCCCGGCCTCGGTATCGATCAATTCGACGTTGAGGCCGAGCGCGCGCATTTCCTTCACCAACACGTTGAATGACTCAGGAATACCCGCCTCGAACGCATCATCGCCTCTGACGATGGCCTCGTAGACTTTTGTACGCCCGGCAACGTCGTCGGACTTGACCGTCAGCATTTCCTGCAGGGTGTAGGCCGCGCCATAAGCTTCGAGCGCCCACACTTCCATCTCGCCGAAACGCTGGCCGCCGAATTGGGCCTTGCCTCCCAGCGGCTGCTGGGTGACCAAGCTGTATGGTCCAATCGAGCGGGCGTGAATTTTATCATCCACCAAGTGGTGCAGTTTGAGCAGATACTTGTAACCCACCGTAACCTTGCGATCGAAGGGTTCGCCAGTACGACCGTCGTAAAGTACGACCTGGCCGGAAGAGTCGAAGCCTGCCGTTTTGAGCATCTCGACGATGTCGGCCTCATGTGCCCCGTCGAAAACCGGCGTTGCAATGGGCACTCCCTTACGCAGATTCTCACCCAACTCGACCAGTTGGGTGTCATCCAGTGAGGCAATGGTCTCGTCGTCGCCATAGACCTTGGCGAGCATTTCCTTGAGCGGCCCCATGGCGGTGCTGGCATGGAACGCATCAACGGCTTCGCCGATTTGCTGCCCCAAGCCGTGACAGGCCCATCCGAGATGGGTCTCCAGGATTTGTCCGACATTCATTCGGCTCGGCACGCCCAACGGATTGAGTACGATATCAACCGGCATACCGTCCTCGTGATAGGGCATATCCTCAATCGGCACGATTTGGCTGATGACGCCCTTGTTGCCGTGGCGCCCAGCCATTTTATCTCCAGGCTGCAGTTTGCGTTTTACCGCCACGAAGACCTTTACCATCTTCATCACGCCAGGCGGCAGCTCATCGCCCCGTTGAAGCTTGTCGACCTTGTCGACAAAGCGTCTCTCGAGGCTTTTCTTGGCGTTTTCATACTGCTTGCGAATAGCCTCGACACCCGCCATCGACTTTTCGCTTGTAAGCGCGATCTCCCACCATTGGCTGCGCGGAATTTCGTCGAGAACTTCTTCGGAAACCTCGGTTCCCTTGCGCGCGCCCTTCGGCCCTTTTGCCACCTCCTGGTTGAGGAGTGCGTCCTTCAAGCGGCCATAGACGTTTCGGTCGAGGATCTGGAGTTCGTCGTCCCGGTCCTTTGCCAGGCGCTCGATCTCCTCACGCTCGATCGCCATCGCCCGCTCGTCTTTGTCGATGCCGTGGCGATTGAAGACCCGCACCTCGACCACCGTACCGGCCACACCGGGCGGTAGTTTGAGCGAGGTGTCGCGAACATCCGATGCCTTTTCACCGAAGATCGCCCGGAGCAGTTTTTCCTCCGGCGTCATCGGGCTTTCGCCCTTCGGCGTAATCTTGCCGACCAGAATGTCGCTAGGATTAACTTCGGCACCAATGTAAACGATGCCAGCCTCATCGAGGTTTTTGAGCGCCTCTTCCGAGACGTTTGGAATGTCGCGCGTAATTTCCTCCGGGCCCAGTTTGGTGTCGCGGGCCATTACCTCGAATTCCTCGATGTGGATCGAGGTAAAGACATCGTCCTTCACAATGCGCTCGGAAATTAGGATGGAGTCCTCGAAGTTGTAACCCATCCATGGCATGAACGCGACCAACACATTCTTGCCGAGCGCCAGATCGCCTAGATCCGTCGACGGCCCGTCGGCGATGATATCGCCGGCCTCGACCATGTCGCTGACCTTAACGAGTGGGCGCTGATTGATGCAGGTGTTTTGGTTCGAGCGCTGAAACTTCCTCAAGTTGTATATGTCGACACCAGGCTTTGAAGGATCGTCCTCCTCCGTCGCCCTGACAACGATACGCGTCGCATCGACCTGATCGACCACGCCCGTGCGCTTGGCGCCGATGGCGGCACCAGAGTCTCGAGCAACCACGGACTCCATCCCA
The DNA here is from genome assembly GCA_030600135.1 of Hyphomicrobiales bacterium. GTDB lineage: Bacteria > Pseudomonadota > Alphaproteobacteria > Rhizobiales > JAUVMS01 > JAUVMS01. Next base: position 2,888 of record JAUVMS010000347.1, read on the forward strand.
GTCCCGACGAGTGGTGCCTCGGCACGCAGCAACGGTACCGCCTGACGCTGCATGTTCGAACCCATCAGTGCCCGGTTGGCGTCGTCGTTCTCCAGGAACGGAATGAGCGCCGCGGCGACCGAAACCAATTGCTTGGGCGAGACGTCCATATAGTCCACGTTTTCCGGCGGAACCAGCAGCACATCGCCACCTTCACGACAGGTGATGAAATCTCCGCGCAACGTGCCATCTTTGCCAATCTCGGTGTTTGCCTGCGCCACCGAGTTGCGCATTTCCTCCATCGCCGACAGATAAACCACTTCGTCGGTGACCTTTCCGTCTACAACCTTGCGGTATGGACTTTCGATGAAGCCGTACTTGTTGACCTGTGCGAATGTGGCCAACGAGTTGATCAATCCGATGTTTGGACCTTCCGGCGTTTCGATCGGGCAGATGCGGCCGTAGTGCGTCGGGTGAACGTCGCGCACTTCAAAGCCCGCCCTCTCTCGCGTCAGTCCGCCCGGCCCGAGCGCCGACAACCGCCGCTTGTGGGTGATTTCCGAAAGCGGATTGGTTTGGTCCATGAATTGCGACAGCTGCGAGGATCCGAAGAACTCGCGCACAGCCGCCGCCGCCGGCTTGGCATTAATCAGGTCTTGCGGCATCACGGTCTCGATGTCGACCGAGCTCATGCGTTCTTTAATCGCCCGTTCCATGCGCAACAGACCGACGCGATACTGGTTCTCCAGCAACTCACCGACCGAACGCACTCTGCGGTTGCCGAGGTGATCAATGTCATCGATCTCGCCACGCCCATCGCGCAGCTCGACCAGTGTCTTGATGACGGAGAGAATATCCTCCTTGCGCAAGGTACGGACAGTGTCGTCAGTCTCCAGCTCGAGACGCATATTCATTTTGACCCGACCAACTGCGGAAAGGTCGTAGCGGTCCGGATCGAAGAACAGCCCGTTGAAGAGGTTGTTAGCGGCTTCCGGCGTCGGCGGCTCGCCCGGACGCATGACGCGATAGACTTCAACCAGGGCCTCGTCGCGGTTGGAACTCTTATCGACGGCCAAGGTGTTGCGAATGAACGCGCCGGTGTTCACGTGGTCGATATCGAGTATCCGAAGCGTCTTGATATTGGCATCGCGGAGCCGTTCCAAGAGCGCTTCGTCAATCTCGTTGCCGGCCTCGGCAAAGATTTCACCGGTTTCCAGATTGACCATGTCCTCGGCCAAGTAGCGCCCATAGAGGTCGGTATCCTGGATTAGCAGGTCCTTGAGACCGGCCTCGACAAGCTTCTTGGAGAGCCGCGCCGTGACCTTCTTACCCGCCTCGATCGCGACCTCACCGGTCTTGGCATTGACCAGATCCGTGCCCGCCGTCACCCCGCGCCAGCGCTCCGGCACGAATGGAATTTTCCAGCCGTTCTTGGTCGATTTGACGATGATCTGATTGTAGAAAAAGCTGAGGATGTCCTCATCGTCCATGCCGAGTGCGTAAAGCAGCGTCGTAGCAGGCAATTTGCGCCTGCGGTCGATGCGCACATGGACGATGTCCTTGGCATCGAACTCAAAATCCAGCCACGACCCTCGATAGGGAATTATCCGAGCCGCAAACAGCAACTTGCCGGATGAGTGCGTACGCCCCCTGTCGTGGTCGAAGAAAACGCCCGGCGAGCGATGCATCTGGCTGACGATCAC
>JAUVMS010000235.1 GCA_030600135.1 Hyphomicrobiales bacterium
ATTGCTGCGTGGGTACCGGTGGCCATCGCCTGTTTCCTATCGCTGACCGCGCTTCTCCATCAGGAGGACGGCTAGTGACGCGAGACGCAACACTGCATCGAAGCCCGGCGCCACGGTTGTGCGCGCCGCAAGGGTCTCTATGCGCCTGCGTCCAGAGGCTGGTTAAACCCGTCAGCGTCGCATTTCTCACCCTCATTTTGACGACCGCAACCAGCGCCCTTTCACCTGCCACGGCCCAGCAACCGTCACTGCTCGACAGCAACATCAATGTCGACACCAATCAGCCCATGCTCTTGCAGGCCGACGAGCTGGTTTATGACAATCAAAACAATCGTGTACGCGCGCGCGGCAACGTCGAAATTTATTTCAACAATTACACATTGCTCGCCGATGAAGTGATCTACGATCAAGATGCCAACACCCTCGAAGCTGAGGGCAATGTCCGGATCAAGGAGCCCGATGGCGCGATCGTCAACGCTGACCGGATCCGGTTGACCGACGATTTCCGCGACGGCTTCATCGACTCTCTACGCATTGTGACGAAGGAAGATGCGCGTATCGCAGCAGCCACTGCGACACGCAAGGACGGCGAAACGACCGTGTTCGAGCGGGCCGTCTTCACGCCGTGCAAACCCTGTAAGGACGATCCGGAAAAAGCACCGCTCTGGCAAATCAAGGCGGCAAAGATCATCCACAAACGCAGCGAAGGCAATATTTACTACGAGAATGCTGCGCTCGAGATTTACGGCGTGCCGGTCGCCTGGTTCCCCTATTTCTTCCACGCCGATCCGTCCGTGAAACGCCGTTCCGGTTTTCTCATTCCAAGCGTCGGTCAGTCCGAAGACTTGGGTTTCATGACATCGCTGCCTTATTTTTGGGCCATCGCGCCGAACATGGATTTCACGTTCGCGCCCCGTTACATGACCAGGCAAGGCGTACTTTGGCAGGGGGAATGGCGACATCGCCTGTCCAATGGCACCTATACCATCGACATGGATGGCATCTACCAAAAGGAAGGATCACTCGACATGAGCAACGAGGATGTTGCCTTGCTCGAGGACAAATGGCGCGGCAGCGTCGTCACGAAAGGCCTGTTCAGCCTCGGCTCATGGTGGCAGTACGGCTGGGACGTCACTCTCGAGAGTGATGACACCTATCGGCGTTTTTACAAGCTTGACAACGTCGTGCGCACCGACCGCATTTCCAAGATATTTGCCGAAGGCATGAACGATCGAAATTATCTCGGCGCGTACCTGTATCACTTTGGTGGACTACTGGCCGATGATGACTCAAACGCGGAGTCTCGGGCCCACCCACAAATCGACTACAACTATGTTTTTGCCGACTCCGTTCTGGGTGGCGAACTCAGTTTCGATGCCGATATCACCAGCCTTTCGCGCGATGATGGGGCCGATAGCAGTAAGCTGATTGCCGAGGTCAAGTGGCGCCGCGAGCTGATCGATGATTTCGGTCAGATCGTTACACCCTTTGCGCGGCTCCGCGGAGATGTCTACAAGATCTCAAATCACATTGATCCAATCACCGAAATGACAGCCGACAAGGAAACTGTCACACGCGGTATGGCAACTGCCGGCCTCCAATACAGCTATCCATTCGTTGCCCATACCGATCGTGCCGCGCACGTCATTGAGCCTGTCGGCCAGATTATCGCTCGCCCCAACGGCATCAATCAGGACGCGGTGCCGAACGAAGACGCCCAGAGTCTCGTGTTTGATGACACCCTGCTCTTCGATATCGACAAATTCTCTGGCTACGATCGCATTGAGACGGGCGTGCGCGCCAATGTCGGCCTGCGCTACACGATGCAGCTCTACGATGCCGGCTATATCCGTGCTGTGCTCGGACAGAGCTATCAACTGGCCGGTTCCAATCCGTTTTGGGAAGGAACCGGGTTGGCAAATCGGCAATCGGACTACGTTGCCGGCCTTTATTTCGAGCCCGCCACCACAATGCGCTTCTTGGCGCAAAGTCGCTTTGATCAAGACACCTTCGATTTGGAGCGCATCGACGTGACCGGAAGCGCGTCCTATGGCCCCTTCAGCGGCAGCGTCAATTACGCCTTTACACGCGCAACGCCCATCACCGAATTCACAGAAGATCAGCAAGAGGTCATTGCCGCCGCCAACATTCAATTGGCGGAGTATTGGTCCGCCTTTGGATCATTGCGCTACGACATCGAGGGCCGGCAGCTGTTGACCGACTCCTTGGGAATCCAATACGCGGATGAATGCTTCGTCCTCGCTGTCACATTCAACGAGTCGTACATCAGGGATCGCGATGTCGAGCCGGATCGAAGCATCATAGTCCGCTTTGAATTCAAGCATTTGGGCGGCACATCGTTCGAGACCGATGCTGTCAATCAGCTGATTGCAGACACCGACACGACGGCGCAGGACGACACTTGATCGCGAATTAATTCGGTTCCGTCATTTTACCGACAATCGGCTGTGGAAACTTCAGTTGCAATGCCGCCAAAGCCGCTAAGCTTGCGGCAGATTGATTCGCGCGATTGCTGATGCGCGCAAACCAAGTCAATTCATTCCGACGTGCGGTGCACGATGAAAAATAATCGCTCATACATGACAAAGTTCGGTGGCTGCCGTCAGGCGCGACAAGTTAGCCTCCTCGCCTGGGCGCTTGCGGCAATCCTCGGATCAACCACGACGGCGATGGCAGGTGGCCAATCCATCTATGCCCTGGTCAATGACGAACCAATTTCCGCATACGATGTACAGCAGCGCGTCAACTTCTTGATGATGGGCTCCAACGCGATAACCAAACGCATGCGCAGTGCCATGCGTGCACCCGACATTCAAGAACGCTTCCGCAAGTTCGCCATCAAACACCGCCCGAAAACGCAGGCCGAGATCAAGGCGCTGCAGCGCAAGTTCGTTGCGCAAATCCGGCGCAACGTCGAGGGCGGCGTGCGCCCCAAGGTTCGCAGCCAAGCCGTTCGTGAGTTGATCAATGAGCGGCTCAAGTTGCAAGAGGCAAAACGCTTGAGCATTGTCGTCGGCCAAAAGGATGTCGATCAGTACCTGACGGGCCTGGCGAAACGGAACAAGCAGACACTGCCGCAGTTCAAGCAAACTATGGCCAAGCGGGGCGTGAACATCGCCACGCTCAAGCAGAGACTCAACTCTCAACTGGCCTGGCGCAATGTCATCCGACGTCGCTATGGGCGACAGATTTCAATCGGCAACAAGGATATCGACCGCATCATGGCCGGTTCCACCGGAGAGGGCGGGGACGAGGTCGAGTTGCAGCTCCACCGCATTACGTTGCCGCTATCCGGCAAGATTGATCAGGCCATCATGGCCGCGCGATTTGCCGATGCCGACAGTCTGCGTCGCAAGTTCAAGTCGTGCAAGAATACAGCAGCGCTCGCCAAGAGCATCAAGGGCGCCAAATTCCAAAACCTCGGTCGCAAACGCATCGATAGCCTGCCAGTCGATGCTCGTCCTATTCTGCTCGCGGCCAAACCCGGGCAAATGACGCCTCCCGTCTTTACGACATCGGGTATATACCTTTATGCCGTGTGCGAGCGTCGCACCGTGACGGGCAACAGCAAACAACGGGTCGCCGCCCGCCAGAAACTCGAGCAGGAGCAGTTTGCCTCATTTGCAAAGAGGTTGCTCAGAGATCTGTGCAATGACGCATTCATCGAATTCCGAGGCGGCAAGGCGATCAGCCGGCGTTGCGGCGAAGGCTGACCCGGAGCGCCCAACAATCAAGCCGCTCGCCCTCACCATGGGCGAGCCGGCCGGTATTGGCCCCGACATCACGCTTTCTGCCTGGCAATCACGACGTGATTACGCGCTGCCGGTATTCTGCGTCCTGGGCTCACCCCGCGTTTTTGAGGCACGCGTCCGCACGCTCGACGTGAATGTGCCGGTAAAACCAGTCGACACACTCGAAGACGTACACAAGGTCTTTGAAACCGCCCTGCCCGTTCTCACCATCGACGACGACTACGACAGCACTCCTGGCACGCCTTCGGTTGCAGCCGCACCAACTGTGATCAATGCCATCGAGCGAGCTGTTGAATTGATAGCACAACGCCAAGCCTGCGGCGTTGTCACCAATCCGATTGCCAAAAAAGTGCTTTATGACGCGGGCTTCGCCTTTCCGGGCCACACCGAGTTTCTCGCCCATCTCGCAGGCAAACACTGGGCCGGCAAGCACACACCGGTGATGATGCTGGCCTCGGACGTTCTTAAGGTCGTGCCGGTCACGGTTCATATACCCCTTGGTAAAGTTGTATCGGCGCTGAAATCCGAGCTGATCGTCACAACCGCCAAAATCACCGCCCGGTCTCTTGCCCACGAATTCGGCATCGCCAAACCACGCCTCGCCCTCGCGGGTCTAAACCCGCACGCCGGCGAGGATGGAACGCTTGGTACCGAGGATCGCGACATTGTGGCTCCGGCCATCAAACGACTTCGCGATGAGGGATTTGTGGTGACCGGTCCCCACCCGGCCGACACCATGTTTCATGCCGCGGCGCGGAAAACCTATGATGCCGCCCTCGCCATGTATCATGACCAGGCCCTGGTCCCGATCAAGACGCTAGCCTTCGAGCGCGCTGTCAACGTGACGCTTGGACTGCCTTTCGTGCGCACCTCACCCGACCACGGGACGGCGTTCGATATCGTGGGCAAAGGCACCGCCCGACCCGACAGCCTCATCGCCGCAATTCGCCTGGCGGGCGAGCTCGCGGCCCGACGGCAAATGGCGACTGCATGACGCGGGACGACTTGCCACCTTTGAGGGAGGTTATTCGCGAACTCGCATTGAGCGCGCGCAAAAGCCTCGGGCAAAATTTTATTCTCGACCTCAATCTCACGGGCCGCATTGCCCGTGCCGCTGGCGACCTTGCGGACAAAACGGTGGTTGAAATTGGACCCGGTCCGGGTGGCCTAACGCGTGCATTGCTTAGCGAAGGCGCCGCGCACGTCATCGCCATTGAGCGTGACCGACGCGTCGAGCCCGCGTTGCAGGCCATTGCCGCGCACTATCCTCAACAATTGTCGGTCCATTTTGCCGACGCCGTCGACGTCGATTATCGCAACCTCGTCGATGGCCCGGCCCAGATCGTCGCCAACTTGCCCTATGGCGCCGCAACGGCGCTCCTCGTGCACTGGCTGACCGAGGATCCCTGGCCGCCCTGGTACGAGCAAATGACGTTGATGTTTCAAAAGGAGGTGGCGGCACGCATCGTCGCCGAGCCCGGCAACAAGAGCTACGGACGGCTCGCGGTTTTGGCGCAATGGCGAAGCACGCCACGCATACTTTTCACTTTACCTCCGCAAGCCTTCACACCGCCACCAAAGGTCGATTCGGCCTTGGTCCAACTTGTCCCGAAGCCGAACCCTGAGCCCAGCTGCTCGGCCCAAACACTCGGCCGCCTCACCGGCGCGGCCTTCGGTCAACGGCGAAAAATGCTTCGCTCGAGCCTGCGCCAGATAACCTCTGATCCCGAAGGCCTGCTGGCGGCCGCCGACATCGACCCGACGTGCCGGGCCGAGCAACTCTCTGTCGCACAGTTCTGCCAGTTGGCGCGACACATGGACGAGAATGGCGAGAGTTGAGCGGCATTGGGTTGACTGCCCAATGCGGCGACGTCGCTTGCTGTCGAGACAGTCCCAATTTCAAGCGAACCAAACAAGGCGGAGAATAACCCTGCCGAACCGACACTCCGGTTCGCACGCACCCTCCAACCCCCCAGATGCGTAAATGTCAGGAAAGGTAGCCCTGGTAAGAGAGGTAAATACCCAGCGCGGCCATGAGCAAGCCGGGAACGCGCAAGACCGCTATCTGGTCGATCATGGTGCTCCCTATGGATTTCATAGGGCCAGGCAGTGTCATGCGGGCGATACCGGCGAAATCGGCCAGCCATCCAAAAATCGTTATGATC
>JAUVMS010000385.1 GCA_030600135.1 Hyphomicrobiales bacterium
TATTGACGAAAATGACCAATGCCTTCAGACGGGAATACTATGTAAGCTGCTGGCATAAGAATGAGTGTGAAAACCAATCAATGTGGGATTGCTACACAACTTCGAGCGAAGCCGTAGCTGTAAGGACGAAGTATGTGAGTCTCAGGAGTTCACTTCCATCCTTCGTTGGAGTCGGAGAAGTTCGCTATATTGATCGTGCTGTCGAGCACCTATCCAATCGTCGGAACATCTTTGAATGGATAATGCACAAAGACGTGCAGTTTACATTCGAATCAGAAGTTCGTGCTGTCGCGCTCCGACCCCTAATTAACGAACTTGGAGCAAAGCACTTCGATGAAAACTTTATTGAATTGCTGAGCAGTCCAGGATTTTATCTATACGCACCTCAAATTGAGGTTTGCACACTCCTAGAATGTGTAGTTCTGCATCCACACGCATCTACCGATTTTGAAAAGCGAATAATCAAGCTTTGCGAAAGTCATAACCTGACAGTGCCAGTCCGTTCCAAATGGGACAATGCCGACTGCTTATCTGGTTAGACTCAGACCGCAACAACTTACGATATCCTTTCGGGCTCAGCAAAACAGAAACCCGCCCCACCACCACAAAACCAACCTCAAGCGCCCCACAAATCATCCCACACGTCGCCGAGCTTGACGCCCTTTTTGACGCGCCAATATTTCGCACCCGATGTGGCCGTGCGTGAAACGAGTGTGCTTAGCCGCTTATCCGCCATCGCCCCGCCGTTGAGGATCTGGCAGATATCGCTGATGACGGACTCGTTGGCGCCATAATAATTGTGCCCGATGCTGTCGGTTTCCACCTCACTGGCGTCGATGGTGTCCACGCCCTCGGGAAACAACGTCACGTCGTGAAAATCCCCGATCCGGCGGTAGCCGTGGATGGTCTTCGACACCTTCAATGCCTGGTCGTTGCGCGAGGCGTATAGCGTCACCCGAGAGCTGAGCTGGGCGATCTCCGGAGCAATCTGATGGACAAAGACGTCGGCATCGATATCGGGTGCCGTCAGGATAATCTCCCGTAGCACGCCCTGTTCCTGCGCCGTCATTACGTGTCGCAAGTGCAAAAGCGCGTCGGCAACAATACGGTTGCCCATGCTATGGGCGATGATATGTACGGTCTCGGCGCCTGTCCGCTGCACAACATCCAGGAGGAATTCCTTGAAATGCCACGTCGTCCAGCGGGCATTGTTTTCCGATTCGGAATAGGCCGTGAAATCGGGGTTGAGAAATCCGAAGGATTCCGTCGGCCAACCATAGAAAATTGGAGCGCCGCTAAAACGAAGATCGTAGGCCATCTGTGCCGTCCGCCGCGCGGCGTTCTCGAACGTCACACCAAAACCGTGGACAAAAACAAAGGTCTGCTTTTCGCTGTCGCGGCCAATCCTCTCGCGTAGCGCGTTGAAAAATTCACCTTTCTCCTTTTTGTCGATCGAAAGCAGGATGACGTACTTGTCCGCGTTGTTGCGATCAAACGGATTGAAGGCGGAGGGCGCCTCGAGTTCACCGACAACGTGATGTTTTGGAATGCTCACCTTGCACGTGCCAAAGGTAATGGGGGATTGACCGCGCGCGCCCAACGCCCGTTCGTCGGTGAACCGTTTGCTCACATATTGATCGCCACCCAGGTCCCGCCGATCGGTCGCGTAGTAGACAGTCACCTCGTAGTGCTCGCCAACTTCCTCGCCTACCGCGACATCCGTCGCCGCTGCCTCTGGTTCAGCTTCGCGGGCCGATCGGGAGGACCGGGATTGCGTCTCGAACGCGTCATCGATCTCTTTCCTCGATGGCGCCGCGCCCTTTTCCATCAGCACCGTGTCGTCCTCGCCATGATCGGGAGGTTTAGGAAGGGGAGATCGGTCACGCTGATGATGATCGTCATCCAATGTGCCCGTCGGCCAGTTGGTGGTGTCGACGTCCCGTGAGACGTAGTGAATGATGACCAGCAGCACGGCGATGATAAGAACAAGCAAGCTTGCGATACCAGTCGTCGTCCCAAGAAAGTCGCCAATAGCACCCATCCCGAACACCTCGCTCGAACTCGGTCATTCGCACCAAGTCAGATGATTCTTTTCCGCACCATAACCTTGGAGAGAAAGGCTGGCCAAGTTGCAACCGGCGCCAGCCGAGCCGCGTCGAACGCGTCGTCCAACGGATCGTCCAGATAGTCGGCAAAGTAGGGCTCGTGAAAGCGATGCGGGAACATCTCGAGAAGTCCGTCCCATCCGGGCCGATCGCCCCATTGCAACGAATCGATGAAAACCAGCAAACCGCCCGGCTTCAACACGCGAGCGAACTCGGCAATGACCGTGCGGCGCACATCACGCGGCAATTCATGAAAGAGGAAGATGCAGGTAACGATATCTTGGCTGGATGGGTGCTGCGGCAAGCTTTCGGCGTTGCCCTCGATCAAGTTCAGACGCCGTCCCGCACCCAGATGGCGACGGGCTTCTTCGATGTAGGTGGGAGACAAATCGATGCCCGTGACATTGAGCGCGGGGAACGCCTGCTGCACGTCGGCAAGAAACCGCCCGGTGCCACACGCCGCATCCACAAGATGGCACTGCCTTTGGTCCCGTCCGGCGAGGTGTTCCGAGATTGGCCGCAACGCCTGGCGGCGCATGGCCGCGGCCGCACCGATAAAGAGCGTCTCGACCTGGATGTCGTAAAGCCGCGCCGAATTTTCGGTCAGATAGCCGCCGTCCTGAAAGTGGAAGTTTTGCACAAAGTAGTCCGGCAGGTCCTCGGCCACATCGAGACCTGCCGCGGCATGGGTGGCTTGAGCATTGCGCCGCTCGACCGCGCGCGGCACATCGGCGAGCATGCGCCTGAGCCGATCAATCCCGTCCATGATCGTTCTCGGGCCCTCGTCGATAGGCGGGTAGACCCCATCGCCAACGTTCTTGGCGTCCTCAACCAAAAGCTGGCCGATGTCGCCGATCAAATCGCGCATCGTGGGTGTCGGGCGCGTGGGTTTGTAGGGGGCCACGCCCTGGCCCCGCAGCGTGGTCATGCGTCCGGTGAACTCATGCAAGCCGAAGAACCAACCAGCCTTTGCCGCCTGGCGCGCCAGCTGCGTTGCCATCGCAATTCGATCAGCCATTGCAATCTCCATAGGGCCTTGTGGGTCCCAGTGTCGCCCCTCGGGATGTCTGGTTCAAGCTCGCCGTCGCCGCATCTGCCAACGACCGCGCTGGGACCGATCGGCCCAATATCGCTTCCTTTCCTCAGCGCCCACCACTATCTCATGTCCCCAGCCAATGATTGCAACGATGGGGGCTGACATGGTCATGTATGAGCGTATCGTCGTTTTGACAGGCGCTGGCATATCGGCCGAATCGGGCCTCGGTACGTTTCGCGACAAGGACGGCATCTGGACCAAATACGACCTGAACGAGGTGGCAACGCCCGAGGGCTTCAAACGCAACCCGCAATTTGCTCACGAATTCTACAACGCACGGCGCAAAGTGGGCCGCGAGGCAAAGCCGAATGCCGCCCATCTGGCGCTCGCCAAGCTCGAAACAGAACACTCCGGCGATGTTCTAATCGTGACGCAGAACATCGACCACCTGCACGAGGCCGCGGGCTCCAAGCAACCTGTCCATATGCACGGTGAACTCGCCAGGGCACTGTGCTCGCATTGCGGGGCGAGCCGGCAATGGCTCGAGGATCTCACCGTCGACACCGCTTGCCCGGATTGCGGTCGAACCGAAGCGATGCGCCCGGACGTCGTCTGGTTCGGTGAGATGCCCTATCACATGGAGAAGATTTTTGTGGCCTTGAGCAACTGCGACCTCTTTATTTCGGTCGGCACCAGCGGCACGGTCTATCCGGCGGCCGGCTTTGTTGCCGAGGCCCTACAGGCAGGCGCTCACACAGTGGAGCTCAACCTCGAGCCGTCCGAAGGGGCTACGCTTTTTGCCGAAGCAAGCCACGGCCCGGCAACCAAAGTGGTGCCCGCCTACGTCGACAAAGTGCTGGGCGCTTAGGGCGTGATCA